>JBFEXN010000132.1:0-4593 GCA_041562655.1 Sulfurimonadaceae bacterium | reverse complement strand
TATCAGTAAAGATGAGATATATACCGTTGAAAGCCGTTCGGTCATGCGACTTCGTGAAGAGGTCCTTTCTCTTGTACATATTGCAGACATATTTGAAGTGGAACATGTCTTTGATACAAGTGAACATGCCTATGTCGTCGTTCTCGGCTTGGCAGAATCCAAGATCGGTCTGATCGTCGATACCTTGGTAGGCCAAGAAGAGATCGTTATTAAGTCCATGGGTGAATACTTACATGGCATGGATGGTATTGCCGGTGCGACTATTCGCGGCGACGGTGGCGTGACCCTGATCGTTGATGTCGCGGCCTTGATGCATATGGCAAAATCGATTAAATCATCTGTGAATGGCGATGGCGCTTTAAGTGGAAGTGGTCCTCGTTCAAAGACTCAGCCGAGTGATTATAAGGTTATGATCATCGACGATTCCAAGACGGACAGGAAGATAATGTCAACCTCACTTAAGCCTTTAGGTGTCACCTTGGTCGAAGCGTCTGATGGTGTCGAAGCACTCAACATCTTAAAATCAGGTGAGCACAATTTTGATGCGTTACTGATTGATATTGAGATGCCGCGTATGGATGGCTATACGCTTGCCAGTGAGATCAAAAAGTACAACAAGTATAAAAACCTTCCGTTGATAGCGGTCACATCACGCAGCGGAAAAGCTGATAGGATGCGTGGGGTCGAGTCAGGTATGGTGGAATATATCACAAAACCATATTCACCGGATTATCTACAAAATGTTGTGAAGCGCAATATCAAGTTCAGCTTTTCTGAGGAGTCAGCATCATGAGCAGTGAAAAACTACAACAGATCATAAACAAGCAACAAAACCAGATCTCTCCCGGCGCAGACCAGATAGAAGAGGTCATACAGTTAGTAGGCTTCATTGTCGGTGAAGAAGAGTTCTCTGTGCCTATCTTAAGCATTCAGGAGATCATTAAACCTATTGAATGGACGAGAGTCCCAAGAACGCCGGAATATGTCCTTGGTGTGTTTAATCTTCGAGGTACAGTAATACCGCTGATCGATCTGCGTCTGAAATTTGGTCTTCAAAGTGAAAAGATGACAGAGAACAGCCGTTTTATAGTGATGAAAAATGCGACAGAAACAGCAGGTTTCGTCATTGACAGACTAACCGAAGCAATTCGTTTAAAACACAGTGAAATAGGTGCTGCCCCGGAGACTGCTTTGGAGGATGAAAGTATGATCGAAGGTGTCGGAAAACAAAATGACAAGATCTTGACGATCTTGAAAGTGGACAAACTGCTAGAGCGGGACTTTTAAAAGTCTCACTTCATATCTATCCTTACGAGAGTATGTCTTTGGCGACCTGAAATTGGTTCGCTGTCATCAGATGTACTTTCGGATGTATCTTCATTATATCATCAAACAGGTTCTTACTTAACTCAAAACCAACTTTATACTCTTCTTCCGGCGAAATATTATGTGCTTTGCGAAGTGACTCAATCCAGTGTTTTGGGACATGGATGCCAGGTACGTGTGAAGCTAAGAACTGTGCCGTTCGCAACTTAGTGATCGGAAATATTCCCAATATTATTTGTGCTTTTTGTGCTGACTCACAGCAGTCACTTTTCGCATTCTCAAGTAACTCCAATAGAAGTTCGGCATTGTCGATATCATACACAGGCTGCGAGATAAGTCCGAGTGCTCCATGCTCGATCTTCTTCTTCATCTTTTTTTGAAGCGTTTTCGGGTTTGTAGAAAAAGAGTTAGTGACGGCAAATGGGTATATCGTATTTGGTTTGATCCCCAGTGGCTTTCCTGAATAGTCAATTCCGCTGTTTAGACATGTGATCATATCAAGCAGCAGAGACGAATTCCCATCAAAGACGCCCTTTGTATTGGGTTGATCCGACATAGCGGCACTGTCGCCAGTGAGTGCAAGTATGGCGCGTATATCAAACTCATTGCCACCAAGAAGATCAGACTGCAGCGCGATCCTGTTTCGATCTCTCATACTCATGGTTGCCAGAACAGGCTTGTTAAACTCATTTTGCAGTTTAATCGCAGCAAGAATGGAGTTGTACTTGAGTTTGGCAAGAGGGTTATCGGTGGTCGAGAAACCGTCGACAAGTTCATCCAGTTGAAGTGCTTTTATCTTGTCAATAATGGGTTGAAATACGGGTGAATGAGAGGGAGTTGTCTCAAGTGTGACGTATTTTTTGTTTTGTAATTTGGCAATGAGTTCTTCAAACAAAGTTTTTCCTGTATAATTCCATTTAATTAATGACATTATAGCAACTTATTGGGCTATAGTTACAAAGAGAAAAGATGAAGTTATGTGTATTTGATTTTGATTCGACACTTATGGATGGTGAGACGATTGATTTTTTTGCTGAGCCTTTAGGCTTAAAAGAGAAGGTCGCTGCTATCACTGAGAAGGCGATGCAGGGAGAGATGGACTTTTTTGAGAGTCTTACTGAGCGTGTAGGACTGCTTAAAGGTCTTGAGTTTTCCAAGGTCGAAGAGATCTGTCGAAGTCTGCCTTTTATGCCTGGTGCTAAAGAGACGATTGCTGAACTTAAAAGATCAGGTGCGACGGTCGTGTGCTTTAGCGGGGGATTTAGAACAGCAACGATGTATGGAAAAGAGGTATTGGGCTATGATGCAGACTTTTCCAATGTACTGCATCATAAAGATGGAAGACTCAGCGGTCTTGTCGGTGGAGACATGATGTTTGACTTTTCTAAAGGTGATATGATCCAACGTCTTCAAAACATATTGGGGGTCAGTGAAGCTGAGACAATGGTCGTCGGTGACGGTGCCAATGATCGCTCCATGTTCGCACATGCGGGCACACGTGTCGCTTTCTGTGCAAAAGAGATCTTGAAAAAAGAGGCAAATGTCATTATTGAGACAAAAGACCTCACGAAAATATTAGACAAAATAAAACTGTAAGACAGGAATATATATGACATACTGGGAACAAGAGTGCGGCGACAAATCGCTACATGATACATTAAGCGCGATCATCAATAACAAGGATGTTCAGATACTAGAAGACGAAAAAGAACTCTTCAGGACATTAAAACGTCATCTTACACGAAAAGAACTGCATGCCTTTTGTATGAAAGAGGGTGGTAAAAGTAGCGAAGAGATCGCAGCTGTCGTAAATGCTGATGATGTCAAGGATGTTGAACTTTTATTACACAAGGCACAAAGAAAAATAAAACAGGCTAAAGTGACAGGAGAAATCTTTGTAAAAGAGGCGGAATAAACGCCTCACTCTACCGGGGAAGGTTGGTTTAGTTCCGTGCTTTTACATGGAGCTGACATTGTTGTCGCTTCACCCAAATCCTCTTTGACAAACTGGATCGTCGTTACCTGTCCTGTCTTCTCATCAGTGGCAGAGATCGTCCAGCTCCCATCCGCGCGTCCGTCAAAATATCTGTAATCATAGGTCGAACCATGGTGTGCCGGTAACAGTATGGTCTTAAACCTGTCATCCTGAGGTGTGGAAGGTGAAGTCCATGCCATGGAGATGTTTCTGTCGTAGTCCGTTCGTGTCGTCTTGTAAATGCATTTTATCTTTAAGATCTCATCTTCATTGACTACATTGCATACCAATGCATCTGCGGCAAACAAACTGATGGCTAAGAACATTAATAGGGAGAAGTGTTTTGACATGTATCTACCTTTGCAACTAAAGTGAAATTATTATAACCTACTTTTTATAAGTTGATGAGAGATATTTCATACTAATGAGTAAAACTAAGGCCCTATACAAAAGAGTAATATGAGGTAATATTCGTCACAAAAAGTGTAAAATATTCAAAACTATAGATATTAATATAATTTTTTATCTCATTTTTATAGAGTTTGAGTATCATACTGCTTAAACTAAATTATGGAGTTCCTATAATGAAAAAACAAACATCAGTATTAATGGCTGCTATCGTTGCTCTTGGCTTAATGTCTACAACTGCTTCAGCTGACATTAAAAAAGGTCAAAAGGGTTACCTAAAAACATGTAAGAAATGTCACGGTAACGGTACTAAAGGTGCTTCAATGAACACTCAAGATGGTTGGGATGCACTATTTGCAGACGACGCTAAAATGATTATTGAAAAACACGCTGGAACTAAGGGTGAGAAATTTTTCAATGGTAAAAAGTTCAACAAACTTGCTCCACACTTGAGAGACTTCCTATGGCAGTACGGTTCGGATTCAGGAAACGTTCCTTCTTGTGGTTAATCCAAAAGCATAGCTTCAACGCATATTGCGTTTGAACTGTGTATCGACGTACTTTATGTACGTCTTTAAAATTTATCTATAAAACCTCTTCTTCTAAAATTTCTAGCTTCTTATTGTAATTCTATTTCGAACTCTACTCGTCTTGAACGTATTTTATTTTCTTTCTTATCGGCGTATATCAGATGTGAGTATGAGTATCCATCGGTGCTAAGTATCTTAGATATCCATTGATGGTAAGAATGCACACTCTTTAATGCATAGCTGTAATCAAGGATGTTCATTGCCCTGTCGTTGGATAGACGTGCATTGTTCAGATAACGTTGTGTTTGGGGAGCATTCCACTCTGTTGACGTGTATCCGTTTATCTGCAGGTTC
>JBFEXN010000131.1:0-4642 GCA_041562655.1 Sulfurimonadaceae bacterium | reverse complement strand
TTCTCAGGACTCGCAAGGCGGAATTGAAGCTGTTTAATGTCTTTTGGACGGTTATCTTCTTTAATCTCAATCGGCACTAATTTCATCAGTCTCTTCCTCGTCAAAAATTTCTACATCAAGTGCAAGAGCTTGAAGCTCTTTCGTCAATACAAATAGGGTCTCAGGGATACCAGAAGCTGGTACACTCTCACCTCTTGTTAATGCTTTATAAGCACGTACACGTCCCTCAACATCATCTGACTTGATCGTCAGCATCTCTTTAAGAACCGCAGAAGCACCATAGGCTTCAAGCGCCCATACTTCCATCTCACCAAATCTTTGACCACCAAATAGTGCTTTACCACCAACTGGCTGTTGTGTGACTAGAGAGTATGGTCCAGTTGAACGTGCGTGGACTTTCTCATCAACCAAGTGGTGTAGTTTCAAGATATACATGTAACCAACGTTAACACGCTCTTTCATCTTCTCACCCGTCTTACCGTCGAACAGTTCTACCTTACCATCCATATCCATTTTTGCAAGCTCAAACAGTTTTGCAAACTCTTCTGGATTAACACCCTCGAACATCGGTGTAGCGAACTTAACACCTTTTGACCAGTCACGAGCGTATTTCAAGAACTCTTCATCATCTAGACCCGCGATAACGTTCTGTGCATCCATCAGTTTAGCTACTGAAGCGATCTCTGTCATCTTTGCACGTAACTGAGCGATAAAGTCTTTTTGCTTAGAAGCGAAGATGTCCTCAAGTTGGTAACCAAGCTCACGCCCTGCCATACCAAGGTGCATCTCAAGGATCTGCCCGATATTCATACGAGAAGGTACCCCTAGTGGGTTCAAAATCACATCGACTGCACGTCCGTTAGCACGGTAAGGCATATCAACTTCAGGTACGATGTTAGATACGATACCTTTATTACCGTGACGACCCGCCATCTTATCACCGACTTTTAACTTACGTTTTGTCGCGATATAGACTTTTACAAATTTAACAACACCGTTTGGAAGGATGTCATCTTTTTCTAGGATCTCAAGTTTTTCTTCATGCTCATCACGGAACTTTTTCTTCTGTTTTTGGAAGTGGTTCTTGATCACATCATATTGAGTCTGAACATCATCTTCAAAGGCTTTAACAATAGAGTTCATAGCAAAACGGTTAGCTGACGCAAGATCCTCAGCCGTAATACTAGAACCTTTTTTATAGTCGTTTCCGTTAACAGACACATCTGAGTTTAGCTTAGCTGTCGTCAGAAGAGAAGAGATACGAAGCATCTCTTCCTTATCGATCATCAATAGACGGTCATAGTGCTCACGCTCTAGTTCATCTCTTTCAAGTTTTTCGAATTCAAGTGTACGCGCATCTTTCTCATAGCCTTTTTTCGTAAAGACTTTAACATCAACAACAACACCTTCCATTGAAGGAGCACAGTATAGAGACTTATTGACAACGTGACCTGCTTTTTCACCGAAGATAGCACGTAATAGACGCTCTTCTGGAGTCGGTTTTACTTCACCTTTTGGAGAGACCTTACCAACAAGAATCATTCCGCCTTGAACATAGGTACCGATCTTAACGATACCGCTTGCATCAAGATGTGCCAACTCTTCATCACGAACGTTAGGGATATCACGAGTGACCTCTTCAACACCATGCTTAAGTTCACGCGCTTCACACTCTTTTTCATAAACGTGTACAGAAGTGAAGGCATCTTCACGGATCATACGCTCAGAGATAACGATCGCATCCTCATAGTTATAACCGTTCCAAGGCATAAACGCAACCTGTGCATTGACACCAAGAGCAAGCTCACCCTGATCCATATTTGGACCATCAGCGATAACTTGACCAGCTTCTACCATTTGACCGACTTTAACGATCGGCACTTGCGTAAATGTCGTGTTTTGATTCGTACGCATATTTTTTTGTAGTGAATAATAGTCGATAAATGTACCGTCTTCATCTTCACCCATCACATAAATATGTTTCGCATCGATCTTCTCGATCTTACCAGCACGATCAGCTTTAATCGCTTCCCACGCATCTCTAGCAATGATCGCTTCCATACCTGTCCCGACCATCGGTGCCTCTGACTTAAGCAATGGCACAGCCTGACGTTGCATGTTCGATCCCATAAGTGCACGGTTGGCATCATCATGTTCCAAGAATGGAATCAATGATGCAGCTACACCGATAACCATATGAGCCGAAAGGTCACGAAGTTCACAGTCAGATGCTTTACGAAGCATGATCTCACCATCTTGGCGTGACTCAACCAGTTCTTCCGGGAAAGAACCGTCAGCATTTACAGGAGAAACAGCAGAAGCGATAACCTTGCCCTCTTCCTGAGTAGCCGTCAGATAAACAACTTCATTCGTCACTTTTCCATCTACAACTGTGTTATATGGTGCTTCAATAAATCCATGCTCATTTACCTTAGAGTACGTAGCAAGGGTATTGATAAGACCAATATTTTGACCCTCTGGAGTCTCAATCGGACAGATACGGCCGTAGTGTGTCGGGTGAACGTCACGCACTTCAAATCCGGCACGCTCTTTGACAAGACCACCCTCACCTAGAGCAGAAAGACGACGCTTATGCGTTACTTCTGAAAGTGGATTAGTCTGATCCATAAACTGAGACAGCTGACCACCAGAGAAGAACTCCATGATTGTCGATGTGATCATCTTAGAGTTGATCAGGTCATGAGGCATGATCTCAACAAGTGGACCAGACATCGTAGACAATTTGTCACGAATCGCTTTTTGCATCTTGATAAGACCATTGTGTAACTCGTTACCCAATAGCTCACCAATAGCACGAATACGACGGTTACCTAGGTGATCTCTATCATCGATATGACCTTGGCCATTCTTGACTTTTATAACATATTTAACCGTGTTGATGATATCTTCATGCGTCAGAACTGTCACATATTCAGGTACATCAAGACCCAATTTGTGGTTCATCTTCATACGACCGACCTGAGTCAGGTCATAACGCTCTGGATCAAAGAACAACTGGTTGACAAATGCTTTGGCAGCATCTTTTGTTACCGGCTCACCTGGACGCATAACTTTATAGATACGGATCGCAGCTAGATCGTTCTCATCTTCGATATCTTCAGTTTGCTTCAACAGTTTAAGAGAATCAGCATCTGCATTGAATGCATTGATAACCGAGCTATCAACACCCTCTGCCAAATCGTTAGCGATAACAAACTCAGAGATACCAGCTTCTGCCATCTTCTTCAGCTTAGTCTCATCAAGAAGTGTCATCGTATCAAAAAGGATCTCACCAGTCTCAGGATCGATGATAGGCTCAGCCAGGTGACGTTCCATCAATGTCTCAAGTGGATACTGCACATGTGTTAAACCGTCTTCAACAAGCTTCTGACCTTTTTTCGCAGAAAGACGCTTGCCTGCAGCAACGATGACCTTATCATCTACACCAACAAGGTCATGCTCTAAACGACCAGCAAAATCAGTCGGGTTGAATGGAAGTACATACTTATTGTCTTTCGCTTCAACTTTTTGAAGAGGATAGAAAAGTTTCAAGATATCAGACTTAGAATAACCAAGTGCACGGAACATGATAGTAACAGGCACTTTACGGCGCTTGTTGATTCTCATATACAAGATATCTTTAGGGTCATACTCAAAATACAGCCATGAACCACGATCCGGGATGATCTGAGCAGTATAGATCAGTTTCGCAGCAGCAGTATTTGACTCTTCTTCCTTGAAGATAACACCTGGAGAACGGTGAAGTTGATTAACAACAACACGTTCAACACCATTTACAATAAACGAAGTTCTATCCGTCATCAAAGGAATATCACGGATGAAGATCATCTGTTCTTTAATATCTTGAACACCTGTCTTTTCACGTGTGTTTTCATCTCTGTTCCAAAGAACCAAACGTGTTTTCATACGAAGAGAAACTGAGTAAGTAAGACCACGTTCCATACACTCACGAACTGTGTATTTAGGGTGTCCAACCTCTGCACCAAGGTACTCTAAAGTAACACGATTTTGAACATCATGAACTGGGAATACTGATTGGAAAACTTGTTCAATTCCGCTAGCAGAACGGTCTTTAGCATCAATCATCAAAAAGTTGTCATAAGAGCTTTGTTGAAGTTGTAGCAAGTTAGGTATGTGAATTTGCTGAGGAGTCTTAGCAAAGTCAACACGTAAACGATTACCAGAATGTAAGCTGTTTAGCATATATAACCTCATTAGTTTATTTTTGTAAATGTCAGTAGCAGTGTACTGGGGCATTTATAGAGACTCTTTCAAACGTCTTGAAAAAATCTCAGTGTAACTCATCCAATTACTTGGACATAAATATGTTCACTTGAACAGGTAATACATATTCAGTATTAAACATTAAGAACGATCTTGAAAAGTGAAAATAATTATGTCCAACGACATGGTGAATAGTTCAGGCGTCCCTGAATGGACCACAGGTAAAAAATGTTAGTGGCTTGTACCGCCAAAGGGCCATTTAGAGTATAGACGATATACCCTAAATGACCCTGAAAGTGAGGGGACAAACCCTCAAATAGAAAGATTGCGAAGTATTAAGAGATTACTTAACTTCTACTGTAGCACCAGCTTCTTCAAGTGCAGTTTTTGCAGCTTC
>JBFEXN010000130.1:0-4680 GCA_041562655.1 Sulfurimonadaceae bacterium | reverse complement strand
TTTTTATCCGCTCCATTATTCAAAAGAAGTCGAACAGTACTAAGATGTCCCATCTCCGCCGCTGACATCAAAGAGGTGTGTCCTTCCTCGTTCGCAGCATTCACATCCGCACCGTGCTTAATAAGAAGTTCCGCAATCGCCGCTCCGATTTCGTCGTCTTGTTGTGCAGAAAACATAAGGGCCGTACATCCACTTGCACCTTTTGCACTCACATTTGCTCCCTTGTCAAGTAGCAATTTGACAATGTCAAGTCGTCCATTTCTAACGGCCATCATCAGTGCGGTGTTTTGGTTTTTTGTACGAACGTTCACGTCTGCTTTATGCTCGATCAGATCCGCTGCTATAGCTGCATTACCGGTATAAATAAGCGCCGTGTAACCTGCCTTGTCCTTTGCATTTACATCTGCGCCATTAGCGAGTAAAAAATCAACACTCTCAATGTGATTGTTTTTTGAGGCCCACATCAATGCGCTTGCCCCGCCATTACCTAGTACGTTCACATCTTCACCTGCAGCCAATGCCGCTTCGATCTTGGCAAGGTCACTCGACTTTGCCGCCATTACAATTGCCGGTTCAGCTGCCAATACCGGCAGAGAAAACAGAAAACACGTAAATAATATAGTTATAAATCGTTCCATTACATTCCTTATAGATTTAATAAATAAATTTATAACATATAATCAATTAAAGCTTTCAGCGCCTGACTTTAATGTATACTACACCATCAAAAACAGACATTTTATTCAGGTAAATATTTATGAAATTCGATGGTTTCTCAAAACAAAGTCTAGACTTCCTCAAGACGCTCCGCAATAACAATACAAAGGAGTGGTTTGAAGATAGAAAAAATATTTACGTCGAGCATATTTTAGAACCAAACCGCGCCTTTGTTATAGAGATGGGTGAACATATCCAAGCCCTTGTCCCCACTATAAATGCCATACCGAAGATCAACGGTTCCATGTATCGTATCTACAGAGACACCCGTTTTGCCAAGGACAAGACTCCACTAAAGACGCACACAGGGGTTGTCTTTTGGCAAGGAAATGGAAAACGAACCCAGTCCTCTAACTTTTATACGCGTGCGACTCCGGAAGAGTATGTGATTGGAGCAGGTATTCGCAAGTTTGACACCTTCTTACTCTCCACTTACAGAGAATACATCTTAGACCTGGATAATGCAGACAGACTCTATGCCATTTTACAGACGTGCCGAAAAAAAGGGTATAACATCATCGAACCTGCGTACAAACGGCTTCCACGAGGTTTTGACAGCACATATCCTTACCCGGAGCTGGCGTTGTTGGACGGCATGGTTGTCAATAAAAAGTTTTCCCCTGATGAAACCTATTTCTCCTATAAGCTTGTCGATCGATGCTTTGAAATATTTGAAGAGCTACTGCCTCTTCAACAGTGGCTGTACGAGATGACCCTGACAAAAGACGATGAACAATAGCCACAACATATAGAATACAAGCCATGACTTTTCTTTAAAATATCATATAACTTTATTTTTGTTCAGACTTTAAACTATTGCTGTGCTACCATATTACAGCATAAGGATCAAAAGGAAGACAGTACAAAAAACGAAACTTGCCGGTGGCTATAAAAAGGGAAGATATGAAAGCATATATGAAGTTTAAGATGAACGAACTAAGACACGTAGCAAAAGAGCTCAACGGGATAAGAGCTTCCCTTGGAGCTCGGTTTGATGAAGAGACAAAGCGCCTCTTCAGACCATATCTTCTAAAAAAGCCAATGACACCCTTAACCTCAAGGTAGAAAACCTGGAAAGACTCTCCGCGGAGCTTCATGCCCTTGAACTACGACACGGTATCAATCTGGGCCAGACCATCTACCACTTCATGCATTCGTTTCACAGAAGGTAGATAACTTCTGCCCTAAGGGTTTATTTGATCTCTCGTTCCCAATCTTCTTGTGTCGCGACATCATATACTTTCCACCCCTGCTCACGCAGGAATGCTGCTGCGATCTCACTGCGGCTTCCCGTACGGCAATAGACAACTATTTCTTTCTCCTTTGGAAGGTGCATATAGACCTTGTCCAATATCTGCAGGGGAACGTTGTGTGCGCCATTTATATGCCGCTGTCTATATTCACTCGCCGTGCGAACATCGATTAAAAGTGCACCCTGTGCAACCGCCTTTCGCGCTGCGATAAGTTCCTCGTCACTGACCTTGGAACAGCCGACAAAGAGACTCATCACCAAAACGGATGCAACACAATAAAATATCCACTGACTAAAACGAGACACCATCAACCTTATCCGAGAGTGAGCTCATCAATACTAACTGTCCCATCTGCTGAAAGAACTGCTCTATGTCTGCATTGCCACTGTTCAAGACCTTATCAAAAAGTTCGACAAAAAAATCTTTTTTCTCCGTCCGCAAAAAAGCTTCTATGATCCATTCCAGACTTAGCGTATGAAGCTCCCCATTGATCTCATACTCAATGCTTGAAGCAGGATTGATATTATGATCCAACAGAGCTTGTTTACACTCTTGTAATTGCATGTTAACCTCTCGTGTAAAAACCACCTTTAGCCTTAAACAGACTAAGACGGATATAATCCGAAACATAATAATATAGCACAACTAAAACACTGATGAAGGGCCCACTCTTAATGCCTTACTTTTTATTGATCTTTGCCCTTTTTCTCTTTTCATCCTGCTCAGATACACAGGACAAAAAAGCCGTTGAGATCACGATATCATCCATCGATGATCTGCAGAAGGTCTTTGACGATTTGAACTATACAAGTCAAAGCTGGGATGCAGGCAGGAGAGAGGTGCCCCGACTAAATCTCCTAAAGATCAGTCCGACGTGGAAAGAGACGGCTGACAAGATCTCCGTCGAGACAAAAAAGAAGATATTCTTTCGCTTGCTCACACCCCTTGTCCTGCTCTCCAATGAAGAGATAGTAAAGGAAAGGACACGTTTGTTTCTGGAAGGGGCTGACTCTTTATGGACAAAAAGACTCGCAATCAAATACAGAGTCATCAAAATAGAGGATGAACCTTTCTCACAAGCTCAGTTTGACGAACTTGTCAAACGCGTTGACATCATCCCCGTCTCACTGGCCCTGGCCCAAAGTGCAGAAGAGAGCGGCTGGGGAACATCGCGTTTTGCCTCTAAAGGTAACGCACTTTTTGGTCAGTGGGACTTCAGCGGTAAAGGAATGAGACCTAAACAGCAGAGGAAAGAGTTGGGGAATTACGGTCTTGCCCGATTTGATTCACCACTTGACTCAGTGAAAAGCTATATGCTGAACTTAAACACCTCCTATGCGTACGAGAAGCTGCGTATACTTCGTCAAGAGATGCGCCAAAAAGATGCAAAGATCACTGGACGAAAACTTGTCGTAGCCCTGGACAAGTATTCTGAGAAGGGTGAGACTTATATACAAAGTCTGCATGATATGATGCGATACAACAGGCTTCATGAGAGAGATGACACCTATCTTTCCAAAGGGCCGAACATATACATAAAGAGAGAGGAATAAATACGCTTATGTATATATTCAATCAAGACAACAGACCCTATTTTATTATCACAAAAGACGAACTGCTTTTTAGAAAGAACGCCTCAGACCCTGATATGCAACGCCACTCCTTTAGCTCCATTGAGAGTATCACTCTTGGCCATCGTCATGAAGGCGTCAAAGGACTTATCTTGTGGCTTGATGTCAAAATAAAAGAGATGCCTGAACCATTAAATCTTCAGATCTCCACCTTGGACCTCCCGCCCGAAGAGGTACTATCTATTATGAGAAGCTCACTGACAGAAAATCTCAGACGCTCTTTACCCTCAGAGAAAGAGATTAAAAGTCTGCAGAACAGACGCAACCGTAAAAGCTTGATCGGCCTTGCGCTTATGATGCTGATTGTAGGCTTGGCTGCTTTTCACGAACGCTTTCCTCCTCTTGTAGAAGACTTGAACAAGGGTCATCTGAAAACACTTTATAAGGCCGATGATCTCCTTTGTTCTGCTAAAATAAAAGCTGCCTACCCTACTGCTGCAAAAGATCAGATCATGATAAAGGACTACTGCGGACTGTTTGGATTTTGGTATGAGGAGTCTCAAAAAAGCATTCCTTCCAAACATCTGGAAACAGAGTTCTCACACCTACAGTATTCTGATTATATCGCTTTAGCAAAACAGCAGATAAAAAACAGATCTTTTCTGCATGCCACCGATTTACTGAACAAAGCAATATACCTCGATCCAAACGACGAACAGGCGTATCTCATCTTAGCCTTGGTGCATCATCTCGATGGGAATAGTGCCTTAGCCATTAAAAACAATCAACATGCTCTCCGCTTAAATCCAAACTCTTCTGCAGCACATAGTGCCATGGGGCTTGTTTATTCACAGAAACACAATTACAAAAAATCACAAGAGCATTACGCGCGATCTGTACAACTCCACGCCACGGCAGAAGGGTATACCTCACTTGCTCACGTGGATCTAGAACTAGGAGAGACAGCGCAGGCTATCATGCACTATGAACATGCTCTGCAGTATGACAATGACAATACAGAGGTCTTGAACCGACTTGGATTGTTGTATTGGGAAGAACGGGCTTACAAAAAAGCTGCAGAGGTCTTCGAAAAGGTTTATAGCCTCCTTCCAAAAGACCCACGTCATTTTTTAAACTAT
>JBFEXN010000129.1:0-4707 GCA_041562655.1 Sulfurimonadaceae bacterium | reverse complement strand
TTAGACATCTTTTTCCTTTTTTATCGATTCCACTTCCATTTAATACGCATTGAATTACCTACGACCAACAAAGAGCTAAAAGACATCGATGCGGCTGCAATCAACGGAATAATATAGCCTGCCATCGCCAGTGGAATGGTCACCGCATTATACAGCAACGAAATACCTAAGTTTTGCTTGACCAATGAGTAGGTCCGTCTTGAGATCACAAAGGCATCTTTTAGACTGACAAGAGAGTCATTTAAGAGTACAACATCACTGACATCGATAGCGATGTCAGATCCGCTTCCCATTGATATCCCGATGTTTGCGTGTGCTAGCGCTAAGATATCATTGACTCCATCACCCACCATCACACGGATCTTATCATCATGCTCAGCAACGAAAGTAGCCTTGTCTTCAGGTGTGAGGTCGGCATAATACTCTTTTATACCGACCTCATCTGCAATATGGCGTGCAGAGTATTCATGATCACCTGTCAACATGACAACTTCAATATTATTGTTCTGACACATACTGATAAGCTCAGAAACACCTTCTTTAGGCTTGTCTCGAAGCTCGTAATACGAGATCAGTTTTTTCTCTATCGCAAAGAAAAAGAGAGAGAACTCGGATGTCACATCGACTTCAATCCCGTTCTCTCTCATAAACTCGGCATTTCCACCGAAGATCTTTTGATTGTTAAATACTGCGACTGTCCCGCGTGAAGGAACCTGATTTGAAGAAAGTAGTGAGACTGGGCGGAGTGATTGGTCTTCTTTCTTTATATACCTCACTATGCCTTGTGAGATCGGATGCAGTGAGGATTCACAAAGAGCCAGTAAAAGCCGCCTATCGACTTCAAAAAAGTCTGTATGGTTGATGACTTCCGGTTTACCTTCAGTGATCGTCCCGGTCTTGTCCAGGATCAACATCTCAGTCTTAGCCATGGTCTCAAGTTGGGCTGCTTCTTTAAAAAGTATCCCACGTTTTGCCCCAAGACTCAGTCCAATGAGTGTTGCCAGCGGTGTTGCCAAAGCCAGTGCACACGGACAGGCGATGATGACCACGGAGATGCCCACCATGAATGACTGCTCAAAGCTATGAGGCCATCCAAACCACACGATAAACGTCATTAGAGCAAGAAGCAATATTGCTGTTGAGAAATGCCCGGATATCTTGTTGGCCATTATCTCAACCTGTGGTTTTTTCCTCATCGCATTTTCAAGCATCGATACCAAGTTTGAGAGTGTTGAGTGTGAAAAGTCTTTTTCTACCTTGTAACGAAACAGTGAATCCACACATACCGTTCCACTGATGACCTTCTCCCCTTCATGCTTGTAGATAGGATGACTCTCACCACTGAGACTTGACTCATCAAAATAGCCCTCACCCATAATGATTGTCCCATCCAAAGCTGCTTTTTCTCCAGGCCTTATCTCAAGCGTATCCCCTACTTTTATGTCGTGTACACTGACGCTTTCTGTCTTGTCCCCTAAAAGCCTGCTCACCTCATTGGGCACATGTTTGGAAATAATATCCAAGGTGTCCGCAGCAGACTTTTTACTCAACACTTCCAAGAACTTACCGATTAAAACAAAGGTTATTATCATCGCCACCGAGTCAAAATAGGCCTCACCCTCCTGACTTAAGGCAATATATATAGAATAAATATAGGTCAAAAGTGCGCCCGTCGCGACCAGGACATCCATATTGACTATATGATTTTTCATACCGTAGTAGGCACCCCTAAAAAAAACAAAACCACTATAAAAAAGTACCGGTGTAGACAACAACCATTCTGCCGTGTTAAGTATGTTCTTCATCTCTTGTGTCATACCGGAAAAGTATCCGGCATATTGCGCAATCGCTATCCACATAATGTTCATCGAGCCAAAAAGTGCGACAACGATGCGAAGATAATACTCTTTTCTCTGCTTGTTTGCTTTTTCTTCTTGTACAGAAGGGTCATAGGGATAAGCGTTGTAGCCGATAGCGCGTATCAGTTCTATGATGGCAGAGAGCTTTACAATATGATCTGCCCAAATGATCTTTGCTTTGTTGTTGGTATAGTTTATACTCGCCTCAATCACACCTTCAAGTTTGTGTAAAGCCCTCTCATTAAGCCATACGCAAGCCGAACAGTGGATCCCCTCGATGACTAATGAGATCTCTTGAAAGCCATCACTGTTTGTCGTGACGAACTGCTTATAAAACGAGTCAGAATCAAAAGACGAGCTGTCTTCAAAGGTATGCGTAGGTGCAGTAAGTTTGTTCTTTCCAAGCTTGTCATAAAAACTGTCCAAACCTGAATCACTTAAAAGATGGAAGACACCTTGACATCCCGTGCAACAAAAGAAATGATCTTGATCTTTTATCATCACCTCTTCATCAAAATCAAGATGACAATGTGAACATTTAACTTTGGACAAGTTCAAACTTTCCAAGAGTCCTGTTCTTGACGAGTCTATCGTGTCTCTCAACAGAGCCTTGCATGCAAATATACACACCCGGAGTCGTCATGCCCTTGGCAAAACCCAGGGCCATAGCCAAATTTGCAGTAGCTTCAAGGGGGTCCACTTCACAAGGCACCATTGCACCCGTGAATATGATGACCTTGTCCTCCAAGACCTCATCCAAAAAAATGGCACTCTTATCCATAGTATCCGTTCCATGGATGATGACAAAATGCGTATCAGAAGATGCGGATATGATCTTAGCCATCATCTTCCTATCATCCATATCCATATCAAGGCTGTCTTTATAGATAAGACCTGCCATCTGCACCTCATACGTAAAGGTTGCCAATATCTTCTCAACAGCCAGATTATCATAAGGGACTTCCATCTCACCAGTGATAGGATTGTAACGTTTGTTGAAGGTTCCACCCGTGTTAAGGATCAGCATATAAGACTTCTTAAGGAGTGGATGTTCTTTGTCGCCTTGGTCACTTTTTCCTCTTCAGAAAAGAGATATGCCTCTGTGACGCCAGCACTATAAGCAGCTTCGATATCTCTTTCACTGTCGCCGATCAAGAGGGAATTTCCAAAATCGATGTTCAACTCTCTTCCTGCTTTTAAAAGCATCCCTGGGTGAGGTTTTCTACATTCACATTCACCGCTGATGTCAGGGTGGTGCGGACAATGATAGACTTGAGTTATTTCAATGCCCTCAGAAGCAAAAGCATCCAGCATCCAAAATGTAAGGTTTGCAAAATCCATCTCTGAGTAATAGCCTCTTGCAATACCCGACTGATTTGTCACGACTACAATGAGATAATCTTTCTCTTGATAGTAACGGCACAGATCAAATATGCCGTCTATAAACTCAAAATCCTCTTTTTTATGAAGATAATTCTTTTCAATATTGATGACACCGTCACGATCCAAAAAGAGTGCCGGTTTTTTTTCATTCAATGAGAGTTCCATTATTACTCTTCACTGACTCCATCACCAAAAAGTTCTTTTTCAATAATATCGCAGATCATATGTCCGATCAAGATATGGGATTCCTGAATGCGTGGTGTCGCATTAGATGGCACAATAATCGCATAATCCGATATACGAGCCATCTCACCGCCGTCTCGCCCGACCAATGCGACAGTCGTCACACCTTTAGCCTTTGCCGCGTTAATAGCATTGACGATATTTTCCGAGTTTCCTGAAGTCGAGATACCTATAAAAAGGTCACCTTCACTACCCATCCCTTCCATCTGACGAGAGAAGACTTTGTCATACCCGTAATCATTGCCAATGGCGGTTAGATTCGAGGTGTCTGTCGTCAGTGCGATAGATGGAATAGAAGGACGATCAAATCCATAACGTCCTACCAGCTCTGCCGCAATATGCTGTGCATCAGCAGCTGATCCGCCATTACCCGCAAGAAGTGTCTTCTTGCCATTTTTGTAGAGCTCAACACAAGCCTGACCCACTTCGGCGATAGTCTTCATCAAGACTTCATCATTTAAAATATTCTGTTTTGTATCGATAGATGCTTGAATCTGGTTTTTAATATAATTGATCATATTTTACCTTTGTGTTATAAAGCAAGCATTATAGCATTGTATGACTTATGAAAGAAAAGAAAGACACTGAGGACAAGAACACAGTGTCAAGAAAAGTTATACACCGATTTGGAAATATTCAAATCCAAGTTCAGCCATACGTTCTTTATCGAACTGATTGCGTCCGTCAAAGAAGATATTGGCTTTAAGAAGTTTCTTCATCTCATCAAAGTCAGGGCTTCTAAACTCTTGCCACTCTGTGACTAAGATAACAGCATCAGCATCTTTAAGTGCATCATATTTACTGTTTACATAAGTGACATCTTTATTATCTTTCAGATAAAAGCTTTCTGCTTCATGACGAGCCTTTGGATCATAGGCTACAACTTTTGCCCCTTGAGCTGTTAGTTCATTAATAATTGTAATCGAAGATGCCTCACGCATATCATCTGTCTCCGGCTTAAAAGCAAGCCCCCACACAGCAAAGGTCATCCCTTTAAGATCTTTTCCAAAACGATTAAACACTTTTTTTGAAATAACACTTTTTTGATCATAATTAACTGCTTCGACTGCATCCAAAATACGTGGTGTGTAACCATGATCTTTAGATGTCTTTGCAAGTGCTTGAACATCTTTTGGAAAACATGAACCTCCATACCCACAACCCGGATAGATAAAACTATAACCAATACGGCTGTCTGAACCGATACCATTGCGTACCTTAT
>JBFEXN010000128.1:0-4849 GCA_041562655.1 Sulfurimonadaceae bacterium | reverse complement strand
TTTAAGTTTTATGTGGATCAGTTTTATAAAAGAATTAGTCTTTTAGTTTGGCATCGATTAATTTAGAAAGTACTTTGTCTTCTACCATCGCCATTTGAATAGCTGGAAGGTATCCAGATTTTTTGTAGTTTTCATATACGCCAGCAGGATCTTGACCCATTTGCATAGCTTCGAAGTAAATCGTTTGCATCACTTCGTTCTCTTCTACTTTTACATTTTCCGCTTTTGCTAGCGCATCAATAATAAAAGTCGCTTTTACAGAACGTGTAGCATCATCACGGAACTCTTCACGAAGTTCTTTTACTTTTTCTTCGTTTCCTTTAAGCTCGTTGATCTCTTCTTCACTCATTGTCTGAGCTTTTTTGTTAAGAGCCATGTCCATCTCTTGCTCTACTACGAAAGCAGGAAGGTCGAAGTTGAATTTTTGAACGAACGCTTCAAGAAGGTTCGGTTTTAGCTCTTCATTATAAAGTTTAGAAAGTTCTTCTGTCTCTAGTTGTTTTTTGACTTGTTCTTTCAGCTTGTCCATTGAAGCCTCTTCATCACCAGGCATCATCTTTTTAGCCAGTGCAGCATCCATACGTACTTTTTCTTTTTCTTGGATCGCATTAACTTTTACTTTGAACTCAGCATCTTTGCCGGCAAGTTTCTCGCCGCCATAGTTTTCCGGGAATGTTACTTTGATGACTTTTTCTTCATCTTTTTTCATACCGATTACCTGGTCTTCGAAACCTGGGATAAACTGACCAGAACCTAGTGTCAGTGAAAAGTCTTCTGCTGCTCCACCTTCGAAAAGCTCGCCATCGATTGAGCCTTCAAAGTTGATCAATGCTGTATCACCTTCTACTAGAGCGCGATCTTCTTCAACTGTTACGAATGGCGCTTGTGCCTGTGCGATTTCTTGGATACGATCAGTAACTGCTTTTGCAGTGATCTTTGGTTTTTTAGTGTCAGGAGCGATGTCTGCATAACCATCGATATTGATCTCCGGACGAAGAGCGATAGTGATTGCTACGTCGATTTTGTCATCAGTCTTGTCAAACTTAGTGATCTGAGGCTCACCGATAAGTGCATCATTCGCAGCACCGATCTCTTTAAGACCTGCTTCAAGAACACCACGAAGTGCTTCAGACTCGGCATCTTGAGTCAATTTTTCGCCATACTGTTTTTTAACAGCAGCAACAGGAACCTTACCCTTACGAAAACCTGGAACATTGGTAGTCTTAGCAAGTTGTTTAGCAATTTTTTCGATGTTGGCATCGATGTCAGATTGTGCTAATGTAGCAGTGATTTCAGCGTTAGCGCTATCGATTTTATTGGTTTTGAATTCCATTAAATCCCTTTGAGTTTGTCTTAGTGTAGTATGTTAAGCAATGTACTACGCAGATTAATTTTGCGAAATGTTATCGAAACTTTCCTTTTTTTTCTATAATAGTATATGTTTAACTGAGCACAAGGGAAAGAGATGGTATCCTAACGTTAATAAAACTTAAGGTGTAAATGTGGCTGATATAAACAATGAAGCTTTTGAAAACGCTGTAAAAATCATGATGAAGTCTGTGGGTGAAGACCCGGAACGTGAAGGACTTTTAAAAACGCCTGAACGTGTACGAAAAGCTTATGACTTTATGTATGGTGGGTATAAAGAAGACCCAAATGATATTTTGTCCTCAGCACTTTTTACCTCTTCGAATGATGAGATGGTCTTGATAAAAGATATCGAACTGTATTCGACATGTGAGCATCACCTTCTTCCGATTATAGGACGTGCACATGTAGCTTATATCCCCAACGGAAAGGTTGTTGGCTTATCCAAGATACCTCGAGTCGTCGATGTCTTTTCTCGCCGTATGCAGATACAAGAACAGTTGACAGAACAGATCGCTGATGCGATTATGCAGACGATTGAGCCTAAAGGTGTTGCTGTCGTTATTCAAGCCCGTCACATGTGTATGGAGATGAGGGGTGTTGAAAAGATCAACTCGACAACGACGTCATCTGCGTTAAGAGGCTTATTCAAGAAAGATGAAAAGACCAGAGCAGAGTTCTTTAGTCTGATTAATGCTCCCGTAGGCAACAGGTACTAGAACTATATGCCGCTAAACTCTCTTCGAAATCGGATCAAAGGCACTCAGTTGTCACCCACCTTCGGAACGATCACGGAGATCAATTCAAATATTGTCCTGGCAAAAGGATTGAGGGTCAGTATCGGCGATACGGTACGTATGATCTCCAAAGATACCGATATGAGCACGATGGGGATGGTCACAGAGATTCGTGAAGGGAATTTTGCGATCAGCCCTTTCTCTTTCATCGAGGGGTATTGTGTTGGTGACGAGGTCTTCTTGGAGCAAAACGGAATGAAGATCGACGTTGGTCCTGAACTCTTAGGCCGGGTAGTCGACCCTTTTATGAACCCTATCGATGGAAAAGGTCCTTTGCGTTGTCCATCCCAGTCTCCCATTATCAAACAGCCTATTGCAGCAATGTCAAGGGGCATGATAGATGAGAAATTCTCTGTCGGGGTCAAGACCATAGATACACTTCTGTCTTGTGGAAAAGGGCAGAAGCTTGGGATCTTCGCAGGTTCGGGAGTCGGAAAGTCGACCCTGATGGGAATGATCGTACGGGGTGCGGAAGCTCCTGTCAAAGTCGTTGCACTTATTGGAGAGAGGGGACGCGAAGTACCCGAGTTTATTGAGAAAAACCTCGGAGGTGATCTGACCAATACGGTCATCGTCGTGGCAACCTCAGATGATTCTCCCTTGATGCGAAAGTACGGTGCCTTTTCTGCCATGAGCGTCGCAGAATATTTCAAGGATCAGGGGCAAGATGTTCTGTTTATGATGGACTCGGTTACACGTTTTGCCATGGCCCAAAGAGAGATCGGTCTTGCTCTGGGCGAACCTCCAACCTCCAAGGGGTATCCACCGTCATCGTTGACGCTCTTGCCTCAGCTGATGGAAAGAGCGGGCAAAGAGCAGGGGAAAGGTTCGATAACGGCATTTTTTACCGTCCTGGTCGAGGGAGATGATATGAATGACCCTATCGCAGATCAATCACGCTCCATCCTTGATGGGCATATTGTCTTATCCAGGGAGTTGACAGACTTTGGGATCTATCCGCCTATCCATATATTGAACTCTGCCTCACGTGTAATGAACGATATTATCTCACCTGAGCATTTCGAAGCTGCACGAAAATTCAGACGTTTGTATACATTATTAAAAGAAAACGAGGTCTTGATACGTATTGGGGCCTATACTGCGGGAAACGATGCTGAACTGGATGAGGCGATCTCCAAGAAAGAGAAAATGGAAAAGTTCATTTCTCAGGGCTCCTCTTATATCTCTGTCTATGATGAGAGTGTCGAGACGCTTATCAGTTTGATGAACACCTAACTAAAAGCAATCTTAAGAGAGACTTTCTAAGAATTAATCTTAAGCATAAACTTAACAAATATCTAATATCATCTCGTTATCAAAAGAGGACAAAAAATGTCCTAATTAAAAATTTTGAGTATTATTATCAAATGGTACCCAAGAGAAGGAATATATATGCAAGCATATTTTGACAACAATGCGACAACTCAGATGGATCCAAAAGTAGTTGAAGCAATGCTTCCTTACATGCATGAGATGTACGGAAACCCAAACTCTTTACATAAGTTCGGTACGAAGACACATCCTGGCCTTAGAAAGGCTATTGACCAAGTTTATAATGGTATTGGTGCGACTGACAATGACG
Organism: Sulfurimonadaceae bacterium; assembly: GCA_041562655.1. Classification (GTDB taxonomy): domain Bacteria; phylum Campylobacterota; class Campylobacteria; order Campylobacterales; family Sulfurimonadaceae. Next base: position 1,102 of record JBFEXN010000128.1, on the reverse strand, counting down.
ATATCGTATTTACTTCATGTGCGACAGAGTCAAACAACTGGGTTTTAAAATCGATCTGGGCTGATCTTATTCAGCATGGTGACAAAAACCATATCGTTACAACTGAGGTCGAACACCCTTCAATCCTTGCGACATGTAAGTACCTAGAAGAGCAGTGCGGTGTGAAAGTGACCTATCTTCCGGTAAATGAGGAAGGTATTGTCGAAGCACATACCGTTAAGTCATTTATCACGGACAGAACGGCTTTGGTATCTGTGATGTGGGCAAACAATGAGACAGGTATGATCTTCCCAATTAAAGAGATCTCTGAGGTTTGTACGGAAAAAGGCGTTCTTTTCCATACAGATGCTGTTCAGGCTGTTGGTAAGATCCCGGTCAATGTCTCTGAGATGGATATTGCGTTCATGTCATTTTCTGCGCATAAGTTCCATGGACCAAAGGGTGTAGGCGCACTTTACATTAAAAACTCTCGCAAACTTACGCCATTATTGCATGGTGGAGATCAGATGGGCGGTCGCCGTTCAGGGACATTGAACGTTCCTGGTATCATTGGTATGGGTGAAGCACTTGAACTGGCTACGACGAACATTGAAGAGAAGATGGCAAGTATCGCTAAGATACGTAACAGAATCGAAGATGAACTTCTAAAACTTGAAGATGTCTTTGTTGTCGGTAACAGAGCCAACCGTACACCAAACACTATCCTTATCTCAGTAAGAGGTGTTGAAGGTGAAGGTATGCTGTGGGATCTTAATAACGGTATGATCGGTGCATCAACAGGTTCTGCCTGTGCTTCTGAAGACCTTGAAGGTAATACGGTTATGTTGGCGATCGGTGCGGATAATGAACTTGCACACACAGGGATGCGTTTAAGTCTCAGCCGTTTTACTACGGAAGAGGAAGCTGATTATGTGATCAAAGCTTTCAAAGATGGCGTTGCTCGTTTACGTGGGATCTCAAGTTCTTACGCAAAAGTAGGACCGACTGAAGGTGGAGAGGTTCGTGAGTGCGAACTTCACCATCATTAATAAAAAATAAATTTTAGGAGTACATAATGGCTAAAAATGATATGCTGGGTGAGTCTCTATGGGACGCTTACTCA
>JBFEXN010000127.1:0-4865 GCA_041562655.1 Sulfurimonadaceae bacterium | reverse complement strand
GGCGGAACCGGTTAGGGAGATTGCAAACAACCCTGAAGACGTCTATCGCTATACCGGTAAAGGAAACCTGGTGGGAGTGATTTCAAATGGAACGGCGGTTTTGGGCTTAGGCAATACCGGCGCATTAGCCAGCAAACCGGTAATGGAAGGCAAGGCGATGCTATTTAAACGCTTTGCCAACATCGATGTGTTTGATATTGAAATAGACTGTGATGACACGGCAGAATTGATTCAGACCATCGCCAATATAGTTGGTGTGGCCCAAAATGTCTGTAAACTCGAAGACACGCCCGGTATGTACTGCGATGCGTATCCCTTTGAAATAGGTAAACTTCTCAGATATCAATTCAGACAGATGGTTGAATGAAAGTCCCAAGATGGTTCCAAACCCTTTCATCCTAGGGTTCAAGATACAGTAAAACCCATCTCCGGTAGAAATAAAGCCCAAGACCATCTGAGAAAGCCTCATGTCTGAGTTGGATAGAAGCTTTTCAAGCATACGTGTGTAGCTTTGAGTCAGGTATTGGATCAGTTCAAGTTGCTGTTCTTGATTCAGTTTTGTAAAACTGATGATATCGACAAGAACGATATCGGTAGTATAATCCCTCGATGGAGCTTTGGCCACGTATTTCCCTAACTTCATTGGTGCCTTTTTATACGGAGGATAAAGACACCGAAATATGTTTATAGTTTTTATTCGCTTCATAATAGTATTTTTAACTATAAAAAGAACTAAAAGGGGAGACTAAATGAAGATTTTGTGTTACTATAAACTGATAAAACCTTCTATGAGTGTACCGTTGAGAACTCGGAGATTTCAATTAATTAGAGGCAGAGGATTTTTTTATGAAACGCAGAAGTAAGATATTAGCTACGGTTGGCCCCTCAAGTAACGATGTAGAGAGCCTGGAGAAGATGATACGTGCAGGTGTCAATGTCTTTCGTATGAACTTTTCACATGGCACACACGAGGAGCATTCAAATGTCCTGAGAAACATTCGAACTGCGATGGACAACTGTGGTTGGATCGTTGGTGTGTTACAAGATATTTGTGGCCCTAAAGTCCGCGTTGGAGCGCTTGAGAAAGAGTTTGATCTGAAGGTAGGGGACAAGCTTCTGTTTATGCGTGAAGAGATGACGGGGTATCAGGAGTCTGAAGACCGCTATGTGTTGAGTATCAACCAGCCTTCTATTTTAGACCTTATCAACGTGGATGAGCATATCTATCTGTATGACGGGCGTATTCGTGTCATCGTTAACGAGATATCTGATGATGCAGTCATGGGTATCGTCCAAAATGACGGGGTATTGGCTTCAAACAAGGGCGTGAACTTTCCAAATACGACGATCAACATCAATGTGATCACGGACAAAGACAGAGAAGACATGCTGTGGGGGATCAAGAACAAGGTTGATTTCATGGCGATATCCTTTGTACAAAATGCGGAAGATATGAAAAAGGCACGTGCTATCTTGGATGAGAACGGCGGTACGCAGGACCTTATCGCCAAGATAGAGAAGTTTGATGCGGTAGACAATATTGACGAGATATTGGAGCATAGTGACGGAATAATGGTCGCCAGAGGAGACTTGGGGATAGAAGTCCCGTATTATATGGTCCCTACGATCCAAAAGAGGCTTATCCAAAAGGCCAACGCTCAGGCAAAACCTGTTATCACCGCGACACAGATGTTGCTTTCGATGACAGAGAACGAGGTGGCCACGAGGGCTGAGATCTCAGATGTCGCCAACGCTGTTCTAGACGGTACCGATGCGGTAATGCTATCGGAAGAGTCTGCTATCGGGCATAATCCAGCCTTGGCCGTAAAGACGATGTCTGATACGATCATTCAAGCGGAGACGATCTATGATTACAATCAATATGACAAGTTCGATAACAGAGACGATAAGGATGTCATCAATCTTTCGATCACGCAGGTCGCGACTAAGTTGAACTCAAATGGTATCCTGGCCTTGACGACCTCGGGCACATCGGCCAAGATCATGTCACGTTATCGACCGGATGTGGATATTCTTGCGGTCACACATAATGACAAGATCGCACGCAAGATGACTTTGGTATGGGGTGTCGCACCTGCTTTCTCAGTCAAAAAGAACAAGCTTGAGGTCATGCTTTCAGAAGTGATGCAAAAAGGACTTGAACGCGGTGTCATCAAGAAGGAAAACACCTATATCCTTACTGCGGGTGACCCGGTCGGAGTGGCTGGTTCAACCAACAATATTCGTATTCTAAAAGAGCATGAGATCGAACATTTTGCAAGTATGAATGCGAAGAAAAAGAAAAAGGTCGAAGTGACAGGGACCCTGTTCTAAAGAATGGATTGTTTTTTCAGCTTTACACTTCATTTATATAATAAGTGATATCATATAGACATGAATCTTGTTCAAGGGCTGATTGCCTAGCTGGTGATGGAAGCTCGCTAAGGATGATGCTATGGAACGTGAACTCTTGGAAATGTGCGGATACAAGGATGATGCAAAAGGTTTGGAACTAGTCGCTGAGGTAAAGAATAACTACCTCCATTTTAATGAGGTTGTCGAAGCACTGAAGGATTTGAAGCCTTTTTTGGATCATAGTGACTACTATCTTTCTTTATTAAGCGGCCATCATATGATCAAGATCAAAAACGATCTCTTAGACAATGATGACTTTTTGACCCTGGATGCAGAGATACTGGTCTGGGCGAACGAACATAACATAGAATTACAAGAAGAACCTGGTCAGATCTCGATTTTGGGATGTCGGCAGGAAGATTAGGGAGATATTATAGAACGACTGCTATTGGTATGCTTTTTACTCGGATTGAGTCTGGAAGCAAAGGATATAACGCCTTTTATTAAGGATTTTAAGGCGAAGAGATACGATCAGGTCTGCGGAAAGGGGATGCGGGCCTATTATAGTGGTTATACGGAGGAGAACTTTGTCTCTCTGGTGGGTGTCTCCTGTGCTAAAGTCGATAGGATCAACTTACTGGGAATGCTGCAAAGGTCATTGGTCACTACGAAAGAGGCACGTGAGAACTCCTCGTATTTTTCGACTCTTATCTTGCAAAAGCGTCTTATCTATCAGTTCATGATCGATGACCTGACACTTGAACATCTGAAGCTTCCCTCTTCAAACCATCTGCTTTCACGTGTTTTTACGCAATTGAGCCTAAAGAACTACAAGCTGCTTTCCTCTTCGCCAAAACTGGTTGAGCTTGATGACAATGGGCGTCGCATCATACTCTCTGTCTCTGATGACGATCCGGTAAAAGTGATGATAGATGAATATGAAGCCAATGGTGAGATGAAACGGCATTGGTACCAGTAAAGACAGATACACAAAACGGTTGCCAGATATTCTTCAAGAGATACGTGACAATAAGATAAGGTTTAAGAAGGTGACCCGTCTTCTCTTTTTACCCTTCTCTTTACTCGGGAAAAGGTGGTCTTATTGATGTTTCACGCGAGGTGATGCATCAATATTATGCGAGACTTAGATGATGGCTCTGCGCACCGGCAACAGTACGTGGAAGATTGGTGATAAAACTGGCACCTTGTTCAGCCTCGGTATCGACTTTTATGCTTCCACCAAGATATTGTGCGACTAGATTATAGGTGATGTTCAGGCCGAGACCTGTGCCGCCCTTATTACGTTTTGTGGTGACAAAAGGTTCAAATATTTTGTGTATCAGGTCTTTTTGAATACCTTTTCCATTGTCTGAGCAGGTGATGATCGCGGACTCTTCTGCTAATTCGGTCTTTAATATGATCCTTCTATCTTTTGAGCTCTCATCAAATGCGTGTATGGTGGCATTTTGAAGTAGATTGATAATCAATTTGGCGATCGCACCCGGGTAGGAGTTCATCGGGATCTCTTGTTTGCACAGTTGCAGTTCAAGCTCGACGTTATGATGTCGAAGTTCGCTGCGAAAGGTGGAGATGATCTCTTGGATATAGGAGTTGAGCTCAAACTCACGAAGCTCTTCACTACTTTGGTCCACGGATATCTTCTTAAAGTTTTTTATCAGCAGGGCTGCTCGGTCAAGATTTTTGATCAGTATGTCATCTGCATCTTTCATGTCCGTTATAAAACCATCGAGATCTTTTTTACTAAGCGTGTTCTCATTGATAGCCTTTTCCAGAGCTTTTATCTTAGTCTGAAAGATCGAAGCGGCAGTGATAGAGATGCCTAAAGGAGTGTTTACCTCATGGGCGACTCCTGCGACAAGACCTCCCAAGGCAGACATCTTCTCTGCTTCTACTAGCTGTTCCTGCGTATTCTTTAGGTTTTCCAGGTTCTCATGTAAGGATTCCCTGTATTTTTTTTCACTTCCCACAAAGTAATAAAAGAGGCTGAAAATAATCAAAGAGACCGCAGACAGGTTGATAGTAAAGAACAAGATACTTATATGTGCAGGCACTTCGACCAGGTTAAGCGAGACGATGGCCTCATCGAGTAGACCGCTTAGGATGATCAGGACGATATATAATACAAACCATACGATGATCGTATTGCTTCGTTTGAAGGTAAAGGCACCCAGTATCGCTGTAATCGCCCAAAAGGATTGTGCGCCGCTGGAGACAAAGCCGCCGAGAGTAAATTGAAACAAAAAGGGAAGCAAGAGGCTAAAAAATAGTTGGATCGCTTGAACGGTCTGAAAATCTTTCGAATAATAGAGGTAAAGGAAGTTGAAAATCGTAACGATGCCATAGCCGTAAGGGATCATAGCCGCAAGAGGAAGCTCTGAATACAGAGCGATGCTCCCCCAAAAGAAGCCACCTATACTCATGAACATACCAATATATATCAAGAAGCTGTGTTGACGTTTCTCTTCTTCTGTATTGTCTTTAGTATCAGC
>JBFEXN010000126.1:0-4886 GCA_041562655.1 Sulfurimonadaceae bacterium | reverse complement strand
CTGGAGCAAAAGTTATCAGTGTGATCAATGATTATGTTTAGGATGCCCGGATGCATTTAAATTTTAAACCCAAGTACATTGTTAGCAAGGATGTTGCTGATGAGGAATTAGAATCGGCGCTGAAAGAGGCATTTGATCTTCGTCTAAGACGACATGACCAGCCCAAAACAGCGCAACTGCAAAACCTGATGTTAGAAGTCGTACCGATGGAAGAGATACGCTCTTTGGGACTCGAACATCTGCCCTTCTTCTTGGATTGCTATTCCGCATGGATCATCTTAGAGTACTTAAACCGGATCGGAGAGATAACCCTTTCCGATCTTGATATGCAAAAGATGTTCGACTTTGAGTATCTCGATGCGATTATTCGAAAATATGAAGACGAATATGTCGGACTTGTGCAAAAAATGAGAAACAGTGGAAATTAAAACCCCTCTATTAAGCGTTGATGGCATCATAGAACTATATGAAAAAGACAAATTACAGGGGATAGTGCTGATAGAGCGCATGAACAGACCCTTGGGACTGGCCATTCCCGGTGGTTTTGTTGATGTTGGCGAAAAAGTCGAGGACGCACTCGTGCGGGAGATGAAAGAAGAGACCGACCTGGATGTACAGATCACTTCACTGTTGAACGTCTACTCGGATCCCTCCAGAGATCCCCGTTTTCACACGGCTTCAGTCGTCTATATATGCAAGGCCGAAGGGATCCCAAAAGGTTTGGATGATGCAAAAGAAGCGATCGTCTATAAGAGGGATGAGATTCCTTTTGAGAAACTGGTCTTTGATCACGCCAAGATATTAAGAGATTATCTTAACCTATAAGCTATTTGTAGATCTCTTCGTGGGCTGATTTCCACCTCTTATGACACCAGAACCATGGTTCTGGGTGTGCCTTGATGACACCTGCAAGCATATCAGCCTGTGCTTGAGTCGACTCAAGGATGTCTCTCTCTTCATCGTCTGTTTTTGGTGTGACAATAGGTTCTAAAAAGCTGATGACATTCTCTTTTCCCGGTGCAGTATGGATCAGTATGGGGATGATAAGCGCATCAAACTTTCTTGCCAAAAACGCCGGCGCAGCGGTTTGTGTTGCTTTTGCCCCCAAAAAGTCTATGTATATACCGTCTTTTGGATTGACGTTCTGGTCGATCATCATCGTGATGATCTGATCATTCTTCAGGGCTTTGACTAGATGTCTGATAGCACCTTTTTTCTCTACCATCGTCATATTGAACTTGGTTCGTGAACGCAGAAGATAATCATCAAAATATTTATCATTCATCTTCTTGTGAATAGAGGTTATAGGGTGGATAAGTGCTCCTACCGCCGTAGCACCGAGCTCCCAGTTCCCATAATGAGCAGAGATGATAATGATCTTCTTCCCCTCTTTGATGGCATCGTCGATATAGTGTCTGTTTTCAAAACTGACGCTTTTCTCGAGGTCTTCTATACTTAACTTACTGCTGCGCAGTACCTGTAAAAGGACAAGGGCAAGGTTTGTGTGACAATATTTAAGCACGCTGTTGTACTTCTCAGTCGTGATCTCATTCTTAATAGTCAGATCGAGATTGGCTCTGATGATCTTTTTGTGTTTGAAGTCAATCAAAAAGGCGAGTTTGGCAATTGCTAAGATTATGCCCTTTTGAATTATCTCAGGCAGTGCAAGGAAACAGACCTCGAAAAATCGAAAAGCATAGTAGGCGATCATCTTAAAAGTTCCTGCGCTTTTTCACAGATCAGTTCGGGTGCGATGTCTTTGATGGACATATCACTTCGGTCAAGTTTTAGTGGATCGACATGGGAGTCTGATTCAATGGCGATGTTTTTTGTATTTTGCCACATCATCTTATCTGCGGGAGTCGGTCCAAACAGAGTAATCGAAGGCTTGTTCATCGCCCATGCGATGTGGGTCGGTCCGGTGTCGTTTCCTATGATAAGATCAACACTGTCGATAAGTGCGACTAACTGAGAAAGGCTCAGTTTGGGCGCGATCTTTATATAAGACGATGCCTCGGATATCGTCATGGCATCGTTTTTCTCTGCTTCGCTTCCCCAGATCAAAATGATATTGGCATCAAGTCTATCGGCAAGTTGAATAAAGTTTTCTTTTGGATAGGTCTTTGAGGCCCAACTCGCACCGATCACGAAGGCGATGTTCTTTTGCGATGTGCTTATAAGTTGCTTGGTGATATTGTCTTTTTCTTCATAGTGTAAAGCGGGAAGTTTGGACTCGAGCATCTCTTTGGTGATCTCGATGTTCAGGGCTTCACTGATGAGGACAAGTGTCCGCCAGATAGAGTTTTCTTCATAGGGGATATGTACATGATGCTGATAAAACTTCGAAGCGATACGTTCACGGATGGAGTCCGCATCGAAGCCATAGATGTTCTTGCCGATAACACGTGAGACAAGAGCCGATTTAAGAAGCCCTTGCAGATCGATGATTTTGTCAAAATCACCCAAAGACCGTAGCTTGGAGATAGTCTGAAAAAGTAAAGCCAGCGACTTGGTTTTCTTCGCGCGTTTAATGGCAACCGTATGTACGGCATCCAGGTCAGGATGGTTCTTTATAATGGGAGCAAATGCCTCTTCACAGATCCATTCGATACGTGCATCTGGATACGCTTTTTTGATGAACTGTAAGATGAAGGCTGAGTTGATGATATCTCCAAGAGCAGAGAGTCTGACAATGGCTATTCGCATAAGATCCGTTTCATTTTTTTTAAAATTATACCCAATTGTGAAAAACAAATGCTCGAAGATATAAGTTAAATCGGGTATAATGCGCCCATAAATAAGAGTTTAAGAGAAAGGGATAGTGATGGTCGCAAGAGATATACAACAGTTTTCAGAGATACGAACCAAAGCACGGGCATATTTTTGTTATCTTTTCTCTAAAAATCTGCCTAATCGTCTACCTGACATCTCTTCGGATGCCGTAGTGGGAAGACTCCGTAAGATAATGGGCGATCAGCCTGATTGTGAAGGAGTGTACCTCTTAAACGAGAAGGGGGTGCAGGTCTCTCCTACCTTCCTTCCATCGGGAGTCTCAGAACCGGAACATGCCGGGCTTGTCCGATCGAACCGTGCCTATTACTACCGTGCAATGAAAGAGAAACGCTGTACGATTACGGATCCTTACCCATCCTTGTTGACACAGGAGTTGACGATCACAGCCTCCCAGCCTATTTTTAATGAAGAGGGTGTGGTGAAATATGTGGCTTGTATGGATATGCCGCTGATCAGTGTTATCAATCTGGCACATCCAACTTCCGGCTCGTCTATGGTCGGACGGGTAAGTAAGGCAGCATATTCACTCTTTTCACTGGCGCTCGCTATGGTAGCGCTTTTGCTTTTTGTAAAGGGTGTCGAAGGCTTTTTATCACATGGCATTGACTACCGGTCTTTGGAGATCAAGGTGATATTTGAGGCAACGATTCTATTGACGCTCTCCCTTGCTATCTTTGATCTGGTCAAGACGATCTTCGAAGAAGAGGTGATGGGATTTCATCGAAGGTCACATTCGGGGGCAAATCGAACGATGATCAAGTTTATGGGTTCGATTATCATCGCTCTCTCAATCGAGGCCTTGATGCTGGTGTTCAAGTTTGCGATGATCGAACCAAATATGCTTATGCATGCCGTCGAGCTTATTGCAGGTGTCGCTGTCTTGACGCTGACTTTGGCTATATATATTAAGTTGACAAAACAAGTGGAAGGTGATGAAGATTGATAGGAATAGTTGATTACAACATGGGGAATCTGGCCTCTGTAAAGAATGCGTTTTCGCTTCTTGGTGAGGAGATCGTAGTCGAATCGGACCCTGATAGACTTCTTCAGTATGACAAGCTTATATTGCCTGGTGTCGGTGCTTACGGGGATGCAATGGAGCATCTTAAGGTGAAGGGTATGGATGAAGCCGTTAAGGATTACGCTCAAACAGGAAACTATATGTTAGGTATCTGTTTGGGGATGCAGCTTCTGTTTGATTCAAGTGAGGAGTTTGGGTTCAACCAAGGTCTTGGTCTGATTCCGGGAAAGATCGTAGGCTTTGATACAAGCAGGTTCTCTCATCCGTTAAAAGTACCTCATATGGGTTGGAACAGGATGTTTACGAAGGAACATCCACTTTTTGAAGGAATGGATCAAGAGCATTATCTCTATTTTGTTCACTCATATCACGCTGTGTGCGAGCATGAAGCGAACATTATCGGTGAGACAGAGTACGGCTATCGTTTTAGCTCTGCTGTGCAAAATGACAATGTATTGGGTATTCAGCCTCACCCGGAAAAAAGTCATAAAAATGGCTTGGCAATTTTGAAAAATTTTATTAACTTATAAGGACAGAAAGTAGATGGATATTTTACCAGCGATTGATCTGAAAGATGGGAAAGCGGTACGTTTGACTAAGGGATTGATGGATAGTGCGAAGATCTATTCCGACGAGCCTTGGCAGCTAGTAAAGACCTTTGAAGAGATGGGCTCTGAGTGGACACACCTGGTTGACCTAAATGGCGCCTTCGCCGGTGAGCCTAAGAACTTGGAGCAGATCCGTCTTATCCGTAAGAACTGCAAGATGAAGTTGGAACTTGGCGGTGGTATACGTGATGAGGAGACGATCAAGATGTATTTGGAACTGGGGATTGATAGATTGATCCTTGGTTCTATCGCGGTGACGGATCCTCAATTTGTAAAAGATATGGCAAAAAAATATCCTATCGCTGTTGGTATCGATGCTATTGATGGCTATGTAGCGGTTGAGGGCTGGGCAGAGACATCAGAGATGAAAGCGACTGACTTGGCCAAAGAGTTTGCAAAGGCGGGTGTCGAAGCGATCATCTGTACGGATGTCGGAAGAGATGGGACCTTAAGCGGGGTTAACG
>JBFEXN010000125.1:0-4925 GCA_041562655.1 Sulfurimonadaceae bacterium | reverse complement strand
TTCAACGGTATATATCTCATCTTTACTGATACGAACCGTTTCAAGAACAGAGGCCAAGGGAATAGCATAATACTCTTCTTGAACACCGACAAGAAGTGCCTGAATGATCGCCAAGGTAAGTGGGATTTTCAGTTTCATGATCGTCCCCTTACCCAACTCACTTTCGATATCAATAATACCGTTTAGCTTCTCGATATTTGTCTTAACAACGTCCATTCCCACCCCACGGCCGGAGACACTTGTCACGGCAGCTGCCGTAGAAAAACCAGGACGGAAGATAAGACTGAAGGCCTCTTTATCACTCATCAGGTCGGCTTCTTTTTCCGAGATGACACCTTTTTCTATTGACTTTATTTTAAGAAAATCAGGGTCCATCCCTGCACCATCATCCGTAATCTGTATGACAATATGATTACCCTCATTATATGCCTTAAGGCCGATAGTTCCGGTCTCAGGTTTCCCTGCAGCGACACGGGCATCGATTCCCTCGATCCCATGGTCGCATGAATTACGGATGATATGCACTAATGGATCCCCGATTTCTTCGACGATCGACTTGTCAAGCTCTGTCTCTTCACCGCTGATCTCAAGTTCTATCTTTTTGCCAAGTTCACGTGAAAGGTCACGTATCATACGTGGAAACTTGTTGAACACTTTCCCAATCGGAAGCATTCTCGTTTTCATGACGGCAATTTGAAGATCTGTTGTAACCAAAGAGACGATAGAGACGACCTGGTTTAACTCTTCTAGGAACTCTTCACCTTCGTACCTTTCCTCAACATCATCATTGATCTTGATAAGACGGTTTTTACCCAGTACCAGTTCTCCAATCAGGTTCATAAGATGATCCAGACGTTTGACATCGACACGAATCGTCTGTTCCACTGTCGTTGTGGCAGGCGGTGCCGCTTTTTTCTCAGCTTGCGGTCTCGGTGTTGCCTGTGCTGCCGGAGCCGGAGTGGCAGGGGCTGGTACTGGCGTCGGTGCTGAAGCAGCAGCGGGTTCTTCAGAAGCAGGTTCTTCAGCCTTTACTTCCTCTTGGGCTGGGGCATTGGCATCCGGCATCATCGGGACATCTTCGCCGGCAGCGATTTTAGCTTCACGCTTAGCCTTGTCCTGAGCCTGACGTTCTTCAAGTAAACGCTGTATTTCAGCCTCGACATCATCATCGCTCATATTGGCATAGTCGAGTTCCTCTTCTTCACTCTCCTGTACCGCCACCTCTTCCTCAACAGCAACCGGCTCTTCTGCAGCAGATACAGGTTCCTCGCTTACAGATGCTGATTCCGGTACTTCTACTTCAGCAGGGTTGTCACCGTTTGTAATCGCCTGTAAACGAACCACACACGCCTCAACGTCGATCCCCTTGTCTTCACTCGTATCACGAATCGTATTGAGCAGAGTCTTCATAAGGTCGATTGATTCTAAAACGACATCCATGATATTGGCATCAATGATGATCTCACCGTGCCTAGCTCTGTTCAGTACATCTTCCATGTGATGTGTCAAATGTGTCAACACATCAAAGTTCAGGAATGAACTAGCACCCTTGATCGTATGCGCAACCCTGAAAATACGGTTCAAAAGATCAAGGTCTTCAGGTGTACTCTCCAGCTCGACTAGATCCTGGTCAAGTTGCTCGATCAGTTCAAAGGACTCTATTAAAAAGTCCTGCAATATCTCTTGAAATTCATCCATGCTTAGGCTCCCTGTTGAACGTGTGATTTCACGATGCGCGCGACTTCATCATAAAAAGTGTGTGCATCAAATTTTACTAGATAGGCTTCTCCGCCCGCTTCTTTACCGCGCATCTCTGAGAAATGATCACTGATAGAAGAGTTGAAGATAATCGGAATCCTTGCAAAACGGTTATCATCTTTGACATTTGCCGCAAAATGAAACCCATCCATACGCGGCATCTCTACGTCTGAGACGATCAAACGAAGATGTTGTTGGATTTCAGTTCCGTAAGTGTCATACAGGTCGTCAAGTTTTTCAAGTCCCTGCTCTCCGTCAACCGCTTCAACGACTTTAAAACCCATCTCGACCAAAGCGTCCTTGACGATCTTTCTGGCAGTAGCACTATCATCAAGAAGAAGGACTATACCAGTGAACTCATCCTTATGAGCAGCTGCCTCCGCCGCGTCCGGAGTATACAGACCAAGTTCCTGTACAACGTTCTCAAGGTCCAGTATCAGCAGCACCGCGTCATCTTCAATACGTGTCACTCCCGTGATCTTGCTTCTGTCTAAAGCACCTTCTCCTGAAGCGAAAGAGGCCGGCTCTATATCCTTCCAGCTGATACGGCGTATCCTTTTGGCATCATGTACGACAAAACCGATCAGGATGTTGTTGAACTCAGCAATGATCACACGCGTGTTGTCCTCAGCCCCCTCTGGCGAATTGATCCCCATCCATTTTGCCAAATTCACCACCGGTATGACCACTCCGCGCAGGTCGAAGATACCCTCAATAAAGTGCGGGACACCAGGAAGTTCCGTCAGGCGTGGTTTTCTGATGATCTCACGTACCTTTGCGACATTCACCCCATAAATGCCCTCGTACACGTAACCATCTTCTTGTTTTAGAATTCTAAAATCAACCAGTTCCATCTCGTTGGTTCCGACTTTTAAAATATTGTCATTTTTCACTTGGACTCCTTAAATCGGGTCTCTTGCAGAAAGAACTGCTTATCTTTAGATTGTACAATAAAATATATGTGATTGCAAGCAAATGAGGCCAAATTCACATAATCAAAACCATAAACTTTGAAGTTTGAATTTTGATGAAAATGCCCCTCTATGACGATATCCAAAGCCTCATCTTCCAAATACTTCAAACGCTTGTGAATAATATCTTCAAATCGATTGATCTTGTAACACGGGTCCTTCTCTTCGCCCCTACTTTTCAGCCATCTTATAATGCAATGTGCACAGAATCTATCAAACACTCCAATACATCCGAGAATGAACGGGTTTCGGATAAGTTTTGTATAGATCCTGTATCCCAAAGGTGTCCTGGTGTCTCCATGGGAGAGCTGTACCGTTTGATCCCCATACACCGCTATTTGAGGCTGTTGTTCTAGAGGGAATATCATGATATCCGGAAATATCCTTTTCAGACCAAAATCATGATTTCCTTCAAAATAGATGATCTCTATTTTTTTTGAAAGTCTGTTAAGAAGTTCTATCTCTTTGGCATTGTCTTTATGGGTCTGTTTGATCACGCCAAAGAGCAGTTCAAACATATCTCCCATCAGGATAAGCTGTCGTGTTTTGATCTTTTCAGACTCTATCGCCTGCAAAAAAGAGTAAAACTGGGGGTACTTGCTTGAGAAATGTGCGTCAGCAACAAGGATCGCACCCTCTTGCAGCCTTATATTATGGGACATAAGATAGCGTCGGAAGCCCTAACACTTCTTCATAACCACACATCAGATTTGCATTGGCGATGGCTTGTGAACTTGCCCCGCGTAACAGGTTGTCAATAGCCGAAGAGATAAAAAGAAGTGTTCCGGCTTGCTTGACAAAGATGTCACAAAAGTTCGTTCCTGCAACATTTTTCATATCTACCGGATTAGAACGGATGCGCACCATCTTCTCATCTTTGTAATATTCTTGCAACACAGCAACAGCATCTATCTGTGTATCGAGCTGTAGATACACCGAGGCCAACATCCCGCGCGTAGCAGGGATAAGATGAGGGACGAACTGTACATTGAACGCTTTGTCCGTCTTCAGAGAGATCTTCTCAAATATCTCTGGCCCATGCCTGTGTCCCAACGGATTATACGCAAAAAGATTATCGTTGATACTCACATAATGCGTCGTTGCGCTGCATTTTTTACCCGCACCGCTCACACCGCTTTTCGCATCGACGATGATGTCTGATCCAGCTTTGATGTATTCCACAAAAGGTAATATTCCCAAAATCGCTGATGTGGGATAGCACCCTGGATTGGCGACCAGTCGTGCTTTTTTGATCGCTTCTCTGTGCAGTTCAGGCAGTCCGTACACAGAATTTTTGAGATTTTCAGCGTCGATATGCGGACAATAGTGCTCTTCATATCGATCCTGTTCAAGTCTGTAATCAGCCGAGAGGTCGACGACTTTGACATCCGTTTTCATCAGCTCTTTGACATACTCCATCGCTGTCTTATGCGGAAGTGCCAAAAACACAAGGTCTGACGCCTTAGCCGCTGAAAGCGCATCTGCCTTTAGCACATCACATTCATAGATATCAAGCAAGGCAGGGTGAAGTTCGGAAAGTTTCTCTCCCCCCTCGCTTGTCGCGACATATGAAAGTTCAAAATATGGATGTGCCAAGATCAACTTGATGAGTTCTAGCCCCGTATACCCGCTGGCCCCGATGATTCCAACCTTAGTGACAGTCAAATACGATCTCCTGATATTTTACTTCGAGGACCTCGAACTCTTTGATCCCGCCAGGAAGTTTTGCTTTCACCTCATCTCCCTCTTCTTTTCCAAGAAGCTGCTTTGCCAGAGGTGAGTTAAAAGAGATCAGGCCAACATCCGGATTGCTCTCGCACCCGCCAACGATGGTATACGTGATCTCATCATCCGTGTCCATGTCGCACAGGACTACCGTCGAGCCAAAACTGATACGGGCATGTTGAAGCTCTGAAGGATCCACGATTTGTGCTGATCCTAAAAGGTCAGACAGCTCGTTTAGACGTGCATCGATAAGACGCTGTTTTTCTTTTGCAGCATGGTATTCGGCATTCTCTTTCAGATCCCCATGTTCCAAAGCCACTTCGATCTCTTTGACGACTTCAGGACGTTCGGTGTTTTTTAGGTAATTCATTTCAGCGGATAGTTTTTCGTATCCAAACTTTGTCATCGGTTCTTTTTGTTCCAACGTAACCCCTCGATATATTATTTATTATTTTATTATGGATATTATAG
>JBFEXN010000124.1:0-4939 GCA_041562655.1 Sulfurimonadaceae bacterium | reverse complement strand
GGTGCCTCGTCTCGGAATCGAACCAAGGACACAATGATTTTCAGTCATTTGCTCTACCGACTGAGCTAACGAGGCACGGGGTGTTTGTAATAATAAGAATCTTAAATAATTGAAATGGTGCCTCGTCTCGGAATCGAACCAAGGACACAATGATTTTCAGTCATTTGCTCTACCGACTGAGCTAACGAGGCATGTCAAATATTTAAGAGGCCGAAATATTAACCTAATCGCTGTTATACCAAGCTTAAAGTTTGGAAAACTCTTTGAATTTGTCGCCTCTTTCTCCATATGAGCTGAACTGATCGAGACTTGCAGCCGCTGGAGAGAGTAGAACAGCCCGTTTTTTATCCTTTTGTGCTCTAATGTTTTCACAGGCGGACTCTAATGTTTTGCATCCAAGTGTCTTGATGTTGAAAGTGTCTCCAAGTTCAAGAAGTTTGGACTCATTTTTTCCAATTGCGTATACATTGACATCAAGGCCTTGCAGTACTTCAAACAGTGGTGAGAGGTCGACACCTTTGTCATCTCCGCCAAGGATAAGAGAAAGAGGATGTTCTTTATAGGTCAAGACGGCTTGAATCGTGGCATCAAGGTTCGTCGCCTTTGAGTCGTTGATCCAGAGTCTTCCCTCTTTGTCAAACAGCTCTTCCTGTCGGTGGGCATCCAAAGCCATGGAGTTGACAAGCTCATAGTCGCACTCATCAAAAAGTATTCTGCTTACGCCAAGAGCAAGCAGAGCATCCTGCAAGAAAGCACCTTTGAAACGGATCTTTGAGATATCGATATCGAAATACGCTGCCAGATCTTCATTTGTATGATAAGGGATCTTCATCGCATTGGTCGGATACGCTTCATATTTCTTGGGAAGGATGACACAGTCACCTTCTTGCATCATTTTTAAAGGTTTTAGCTTGGCCTCTTCGTATTCCTCTAACGAACCATGCCAGTAGAGATGATCAGGTGTAATCGGTAGCAGTACATAGACCTTTGGAACGGCTTTATTAGTGTAATGAAGTGTAAAAGAGCTGGTCTCTAGGACCCATATACTGGCATCTTCGTCGAGTTCCGCAAGGGGTGTTCCGATATTACCACCGGCTTGCGAGCCGTGAGATGCCAATAGAGTCTGGATCATTTGCGTTGTCGTCGTCTTGCCGTTAGTACCCGATATCCAGACGGACGGCGGCATGGTGTCGGCAAAGTAGTCATACTCACTGATGAGGTGTTGTGCTTTTTGGATCAGCTCATGCGAGGGTGCTATACCCGGAGATGGGATCTCACATTCGGAGTACTTGGCTTCAAACTCAGAACTAGGTCTGAGCTGATTGCCTTCTTCGTCTTGAAAAGGTTTATTTACATTATCATCATAGAAGGTCGAAGGCCCTAGTCTTTTTGCCAAGGCACGTGTCGTCTTTCCGTAACCGAAGAAAGAGGTTCTGTTTTTAGTCGGCATTAACGGATCTTTAACGAGATCAATGCGATAAGGTTTGAAAGCATGGAGATGATCCAAAATCGAACGATGATCTTGTTCTCCGCCCAGTTCTTCATCTCAAAATGGTGATGGATGGGAGCCATCAAAAAGACACGCTTTTGGCGCAGTTTGTATGAACCGACCTGAAGCATGACAGAGACCGTCTCGATGACAAAAATAAGTCCGATCAGAACAAGAAGGACTTCACTTTTTCCGATAATCGCCATATACGCGATAAAGGCACCTATGGTCAGTGAACCGCTGTCTCCCATAAAGACCTCTGCCGGATGACAGTTGAACCATAAAAAACCGGCAAGTGAGCCGATGAGCGCAGCGGCGATGATGACGACTTCACCAACAGCGAAGTTTGGTAGTAAAAGGTACTTGGATATGATGGCATGCCCTGTGATATAGACGATGGCAGAGAGTGACATCAATGAGAAGATAGAAGGAACGGTCGCCAGACCATCCAGCCCGTCGGTCAAGTTCACTGCATTGGATGTGCCTATCATCACAAGTACCCAAAAGATGACGGCAAATATGCCCATGTCAAAGACGGGATTCTTTAAAAACGGAAGGTAGAGTTCGGTGTTAAAGCCGGCATAGAAGTATAAGTAGGCTCCAACAATAGTAGCACTTAAAACCTGTAATATGATCTTCATGCGGGCGCTTAGGCCAGCAAGGTTCTCGTTCTTCATGACCTTTGAAAGATCGTCCTGCAGACCGATAAGACCAAAAAGTGCCAAGGTCAAAAGTCCGCCTACCACAAAATAGGAGTTAAGCTTGGCTGTCAATACCGTTGCAAGCACGGTGGCACCCAAAAAGACGACGCCTCCCATTGTCGGTGTCTTTGCTTTGTGTTGGTGCGAATCAGGAGCGTAATCATTGATAGGCTGTTCACATCGGTCTTGAGCCCATCTGATGAAGCGCGGCATGACAAACAGAGTGATAAGGAGGGCGATAAAAAAAGCAAATCCTGCGCGGACACTGATGTATTGAAAAAGGTTGATATCAAGATGTCGGTAAAGCCAATAAAGCATAATTTGTCCTGAGAAATATGAATAAATAGAAATAAAAGTGACATTTTAGTATAATCGCGCTAATACATTTATAAAAGTTATACGAGAGTTTGAATCCAGGCTCCTAAAAGGTGACACATTGGCGAAAAAAACGATACTTGTTATTACTGACGGAATAGGTTATTGTGAACGGATAGAACATAATGCGTTTCACAAAGCAAAGAAACCGACATATGACCGACTTTTCAAAGAGGTCCCACACTCTTTGATCGATACCTTTGGTCTGAGTGTCGGTCTTCCTGATGGGCAGATGGGAAACTCTGAAGTAGGGCACCTCTCTATCGGAAGCGGCCGTGTACTCTATCAAGACCTTGTAAAGATATCGCTGGCGTTGCAAGAGAACACACTTAAAGACAATGAAGTCCTAAAAGCGACTTTGGCGGCAAGTGAGAACTTTCATATACTTGGTCTTTTGAGTGACGGTGGTGTGCATTCGCATATTGATCATCTCATAGGAGTGGCACAGATCGCTGAAGCGCAAGGCAAGAAGGTCTTCTTACATCTGATCACAGATGGACGTGACGTTTCTCCTACGTCAGCAAACACCTATATAGAAAAGATAGAAAATATCTGTAATGAAAATATCTCCATCGCAAGTATAGCAGGACGTTTTTATACGATGGACAGAGACAACAGATGGGAGAGGGTAGAACCTGGATATCGAGCTATCGTGGACGCGCAACCCTCTACGGGACTTTCAGCCAAAGCGTATATCGAGGCTTCTTATGCAAAGGATGAGACAGATGAGTTTGTCCTGCCTACATCGTTTGACGGATATAACGGGGTCCAAGAGGGAGACGCTTTTATCTGTGTGAACTTCCGATCAGACCGGGTAAGAGAGATCACAACAGCCTTGGGCGATAAAGACTTCGATGGTTTTGAACGGGAGTTTAAAGGCTTGCATCTTGCGACAATGACAGAGTACAATAAGAGTTTTTCATACCCTGTCTTATTTCCAAAAGATGCACCGAAGAACACCTTGGCCGAGGTGATATCAAATGCGGGCTTGAATCAACTGCACACGGCTGAGACGGAAAAGTATGCCCACGTGACATTCTTTTTAAACGGGGGAGTCGATGAGCCGTTTTTGAATGAGACGCGTGTACTGATCCCCAGTCCAAAGGTCAAGACCTATGACGAAAAACCGGAGATGGCAGCACCCGAGGTAGGTCTTGCTGTCAGAAAAGCGATGGACGAAGAGATGGATTTTATTGTCGTTAACTTTGCCAATGGCGATATGGTCGGGCATACTGGGAACATCGATGCTTCTATCAAGGCAGTAGAGGCGGTAGATACCGAGCTTGGAATGATCTTTGACAAAGCAAAAGAAAAGGACTATGCTGTCGTTTTGACTTCAGACCATGGAAATTGTGAAGAGATGAAAGACGTCGATGGGAATGTATTGACAAACCATACGGTCGGCAAGGTGTGGTGTTTTGTCGATGCTCCGGGTGTGCAAAAGGTGCAAACGGGCGGTTTGAACAATATCGCTCCAACGGTTCTTACTCTGATGGGCTTAGAGATCCCGTCTGAGATGGATCATCCATTAATATAAAATCAAAAGGAAATCAAAGATGAAATTTACAGGTAAAAACGTTTTAGTAACAGGTGCAAGTCGTGGTATCGGTGCAGAGATAGCAAAAGGTCTTGCTGGTTTTGGTCTGAAAGTATGGGTTAACTTTCGCTCAGGTGCAGCAGAAGCAGAAGCTGTAAAAGCGGCTATCCTTGCAGAGGGCGGTGAGGCTGAGGTCATCGGTTTCGACGTAAGTGATGAGAATGCCTTTATCGAAGGTATCAAGAGCATTATCGAAGCAGATGGTGAGTTGTCTTACCTTGTAAACAATGCCGGTATCACAAATGATAAACTTGCACTTCGTATGAAGAATGAAGACTTTATGTCTGTTATCAATGCAAACCTTACTTCTGTGTTTACAGGATGTAGAGAGTTTTTCAAGGCAGCACGCAAAAAGAAATTCGGTTCAGTCGTCAATATCGCTTCTATCGTAGGTGAGACGGGGAATGCAGGACAGACTAACTATGCGGCGTCAAAAGGTGGGGTCATAGCGATGACAAAATCGTTCGCAATCGAAGCGGCAACATCAGGTATCCGCTATAACACTATCACACCGGGCTTTATCGCTACAGATATGACGGATGAGCTAAGTGACGAGATCAAAGAGTCTTTTACGGCAAAGATACCGATGGGACGTTTTGGCGATGCACGCGAAGTTGCTGAGGCAACAGCATTCTTGTTAAGTGATCATGCTTCTTATATTACAGGTGAAGTGCTGAAAGTAAATGGCGGAATGAACATGGCTTAAGGCCATGCACCCCCTCCAGAACACCCCTTTAAATTAATTCATATTTAAAAAAAAATTATACACATTGATTT
>JBFEXN010000123.1:0-4940 GCA_041562655.1 Sulfurimonadaceae bacterium | reverse complement strand
GAGGTTTTTTCCTTCATCCATACATCGCTGTTTTACATCGTTGTAGACTTTTGCAAAGATACCGACAGAGAACTCTTCATCCGGATAGATCAGGTCAATACCAAAATGTGTGACCTGGGAGAGTTCATCTTTTGAGGGCTTGGCTGAGGCGATGTCTATCTCTTTATAGATAGAGAGCGAGTCAAGCGAGAGGATGTAAGCATTGTGTTCAAGAGCAAGTCTCAAAGCCAAGTCACTTTTTCCTGAGGCAGTCGGTCCGATAAGGGCAAGTTCTTTCATAGGCGTATTGTAACATGAGTATTAAGAGAAAAGCTCTGTGCGCAATAAGAAAAAAAGTTATTTAAAGTTTCGGGTTATATACTTTAATACAATTAATATACAGATCAATATTTAAGGACAGATGCGTGGAAGAAAACAATAATGAGACCGAAGCCTTTGAAGAACAGTCTCATGAACGAAACGAAGTAGATTTTGGTATGCAATCAAATGAGTATGAGGCGAAGATGCTCGAAGCTTTTGTCGGTAAACCTGACTCACCGGAAAAGGGTCTGTGGTATGCCAACGCTTTTTCCAAGTATGACGTCAATGGCGTGGATGTGATGCGGTGGAATTGGTCATGGTGGGCATTTTTTGGCGGGATATGGTTTTTACTGTATCGAAAGGCGTATGCAGCGGCGGGTGGCCTCCTTCTGATCTCTATCATCGCATCATTTATTCCTTTTTCCGGAATCATTATCAGTGTACTTGCGGGTGGTTTTTCGACCTATTTTGTTTACAGAGTATATAAGATGAAAAAGCTTGAAATAGAAGCAGCGAATCTTGATGAGAACCAACGTATAGAGATGATGAAGGTAGTGGGCGGTTATAACGTATGGGCTGCATGGGTGTTCCCAGTACTGATCGTATTGGGGATCTTGGCTGCTATTGCCGTTCCGAAATTGGCGGAAAATGGTCGCATGCAAGGGCAGATGAACGAGCATCAGATGCAAGGCTTTCCAATGCAGTTGGAACAAACACGAGAGTAGACAGGACGTAAAAGATGGAAAATAAATACGCGGGAATAAGTGACTATGATTACAAGATGATAGAAGCTTACATCGACAAACCTGAAGTGACGGACTGGTATGTAGACACTTTTAAAAGGTTCAATGTCAATGGTATTGATGTGATGAGATGGAAATGGTCCTGGTGGGCATTTTTTGGCTCGGTGTTTTATCTGTTGTATCGAAAGTCCTATATGGCAGCTGGAATCTTGTTCTTATTGACCCTTGTGACAGGTTTTATCCCTTTTGGCGGACTGATCTTATGGATACTGACGGGGGGATATGCACCTTATTTTGTCTATAAGACTTACAAAGAAAAACGCCTTGAGGTCGAAGCACAGATCCACGATGAGCAGAAGCGGATTGAGACCATGAGATTGGTCGGCGGCTATAATGACTGGGCGATCTGGATTGCCGTAATCCTGCATATCTTCCTCTGGGTGACGGCCTTTTCGATGTTGGGTCTTATTTTGACGGCACTTGGTCTGGCAGCAGGCAATGCAGTACAGTAAGACACTCTTGTCTCTATTATTAGCCTTGATCTTTCAGGGCTGTACCTCACTTTTTTTCTATCCAGATGACATCACCTATCAGACACCTGAGTTTTATGAGTTAAAGTATGATGATGTCTATTTTAATTCTAAAGATCAGACTGCTTTACATGCGTGGTATATCCACCCCAGAGAAGAAGCCAAAGGACTGGTCTTTGTCGCACACGGAAATGCGCAAAACCTCTCATCTCATTTTACCTCTTGGGTGTGGCTGATCGAGGAGGGATATGAGGTGTTTATCTTTGATTACCGTGGATATGGAAGGTCAAAGGGAGAGATAGAGCTAGAGGGAAGCATAGAAGACACAAGGTCTGCCCTGTCTTATCTTGAGAGCGTTTATGCAAAGGAATATTTTGCTTGCGGACAGTCCATTGGTGGAACGCTTCTGCTCAATGCTATGAATGGCAGAGACAATAGCAAGATCAAAGCTGTCATCATCGATTCGACCTTTAAGGGGTTTTCCGATATTGTCAACGAGAAGATGGATATGAGCTGGATGACATGGCCGTTTCAGTGGATACCATATCTGAGCCTCAGCAGTGATTTTGATGCGAAATACAGAGTCAAAGATATTGGCAAGCCTGTCTTGTACCTACACGGTTCATCGGACATGATTATCTCACCAAACAACTCGTGGCAACTGTTCGAACTCTCAGCGATGCCAAAAGAGTTCTGGATCGTCAAGGAAAAGGGTCATATTCAGTCTTTGGAAAACGAACAGGTACGGCAGGACTTTTTAGGATTCTTGGAAGATGCGAAAGGCTTTTATGACGGAAACTATTCTCGTATGAGAATATATGAGTAGATACAATCTGAATTTTATTGGTATCGTCGTTAATTAAAGGGCTTCTTCGTTAATATTTTGTATAAATCATGTGTTATATGAAATTAGGATATCTCTTTGAATAAACTTTTCAACTCTTTAAAAAATTTTAATGAGCTGGTCATGTTCCAGCACTCTGTCTTTTCACTCCCCTTTATCTTTATAGCGATGATAGTCGCAGCAGACGGCTGGTTTGGCTGGTACCTTCTGTTTATGGGAGCTTTGGCTGCTGTCACGGCTCGAAATTTTGCCATGGGCCTCAACCGATACGCTGACAGGGACGTTGATGCGAAGAACCCGCGTACGGCATCTAGGCCCAGTGTAGATGGCCGTATTGCTCCCAAGGCAATCCTCTTCTTTACGTTGGCAAATGCTATCGGGTTTATAGCTGTGGCCTATTTTATCAATGAACTGGCATTTTATCTCTCATTACCGATCTTGGCTGTATTGGGCTCATACTCTTACTTCAAGCGCTTTTCTGCCCTGGCTCATATCATCTTAGGCATATCCTTGGGATTGGCTCCAATAGCGGGTGTTGTGGCCGTTGAGGCTGCGATACCCCTATGGTCTGTCTATCTCAGTGTCGGTGTCTTGTTTTGGGTGGCAGGTTTTGATCTTTTGTATTCGCTTCAAGATATCGAGTTTGACAAGGGAGAGGGCCTGCATTCTATCCCCTCAAAATTTGGTGCAAAGAAGACTTTTAAGATCGCACAGTTCTTCCACCTGCTGACAATACTGTTTTGGGCCCTTTTTATAGATGAGGCCGGGCTGGGTGTTTTTGCGATGGTGGCGGTTGTTTTCTCTGCTGTGATGCTTGGGTATGAACATTACCTTGTCAATAAAGACTTCAGCAAAATTGACAGGGCTTTTTTTACAGTTAATGGATATTTGGGTATTATATTTATAATTTTTATTATCTTGGAAAAGGTTTTTCAGTGAGTCAACCGCGTCTAGTAAAAGCACCGATCTCCATTGTCTATGACATAGCAGATGAGAGTCTGCATGAACGTGAGTATCACACATTAAGTGAAGCAGACGATGATGCCATAGGGCAGTGGTTAAAGCTGGCTAAAGCCAGGGGTGAGACCAGCGAAAGTGATCCTATCGCCTTGAAGCTTTTGGTCGAACTGCACCGAAAGGTTGATAATCTTGAGCGCTTGATCAAGAATGAGAAACCGAACCGTATCGGCCTAAGCTCAGAAGGGAAGATAGAGAGTATAGGTTTTGGCTATTTTAAACTGGAAGATGGCGATTTTGAGCCTTCCCAACGATATTATGGCCGTATTACAATGCCAACGTATCCTCAAAGAGAGATAGGTGTTTTCTTTATCGCAGAAGATACTTCATTGGCGAGACTTGAAAAGATGCATGACAGAGACGAAAAAGAGTGGGGTGCTTATGTCACTGCACGTGAACGAGTGATGATCCGCGAATTAAAGGGTAATGAATGAGCACAGAGATAATATTAATCGCCTTTGGCGTTATTCTTTTTATTGTGATGGTCTACTCTTATTTACGCGATAGTGAAAACTCACGCCAGATCCGTTTCTTGGCTAATACGATGGATAACTTCAATAAACAGCTCTTTGCGCTTGAACGCAAGGTCGAAAAGATTGAAGAGTATATTAAACAGAACAATAAGCCTTCTCCGAATGCGGGGGACATAGAAAGCATGATGGAACAGGAGATGGCTTCCATGGCGGAACCTATTGCTTTTAGCCTAAATGAGATACAAAACTCATTTACACATTTTAAAAATCAGATGGAAGCCCGTATTGAACATATCGAAGACGGGTTGAAGTCGATCGCCATGCCAAAGAGCCTGACGGGTCTGGATGATCAAAAGATCATCTCCTTATATAAGCAGGGGATGGATGAAGATACGATCGCTAAAGAACTTGCCCTTTCAAAAGGGGAAGTGGAATTCGCTCTAAAAATAGCAAAAATGCAATAAATTGTTAAAATAACTTATTTTAAATATAATATAAGTTACAGATGATATAATTTCGTCCTACAAAATAGCGTTAGCTATTCTTTAGAAAACGTGCGTTCGTAGCTCAGCTGGATAGAGCACCGGTTTGCGGTACCGGCGGTCAGGGGTTCGAATCCCTTCGAGCGCACCATATATACCTCAAGAATAATTCCCACACACTTATTTCTGAACAATTTTTTTAATTAAAGTATAAAACACAAATATGTAATTTGTTATACCAATCTTGATTTATCTAATGTAAGATATTTCATAAAAGCATTTAAGCTAACGTGGCTGTTTGCCTGCACAATGAATTTAAAAAAATATGCTCTTACAGCATCTACGATCGTGATGCTGCTATCTCGCTCTTTCCTCGTTTTCACAACCTTCTTTTTCCCAGTGTCTTTATCAGTAGTTGTAGCACAAAAGATATGGAATAAACTCTTGTAAATGAACATCAAAAACCTTAGAAAATCCCCCGTTGTTTTTAACTGAAACACCCCATTCAAACCCCTTCTGCAAGGGGGATTGATAGGGGAAGACAGGTTAAG
>JBFEXN010000122.1:0-5048 GCA_041562655.1 Sulfurimonadaceae bacterium | reverse complement strand
GCCAAAAAACACACCGATGAGCATAACGGCTTCCCATGCACCACCTGTCTCTATAAGAGCTGCATATTCATTATCTTGCGGTGTTATGTTAAAAACAAGGTTAGATATATATGCCATCCCTGTAGATGCACCGATGGGTCTGTTTGCGCCCCAAATAGAAAATGTAAAATAAAATAATATGGCCATGAAGAGGCCACCCATCCACCAAGGTATTTTTCGAGGCATCTTTATTCCTTTTGTTATTTTAAAAACGTTAACCTTAACTTAACGTTTTTAATTATAGGGTATAATTCTTTACGTAAAGATTAATAACTAAACCTATACAGATCAAATATCGATGACAAAAGGCTGCATGTGGAATATAAGATATCCGAACTAGTTGCACAGACCAATGTCCCAAAATCCACTATTTTGTATTACATCAGGGAAGGTCTACTTCCCGAAGCCAAGAAAATAAAATCAAATGTACACCGGTATAACGATGAGCATATCGAGCTTATACGATATATCAAGTACATGAAAGAAGAGATCGGCAGCACTAACGAACAGATCAAGTTTGCACTGCAAAACAAAAACCAGTCGCTCTCCAGTTCTTTTTCCATGATAGAGCCCTTGATGAACACACTGAGTTCGATTCCTGTCGATGCCGTCCACTATACTAAAGAAAAGTTTGTCGAGGTATATGATATCGATCCTGAGCTCTTAAACAGACTCTTGGATGACGGTATCTTAGTGCCTATCAGTGAAAATGATTTTACAGACAAAGAGGCATCTATAGTGAAGCTCGTCACTTCTTTTTATAGCGTCGGTGTTGATTACACGATCATCAAAGCCTATGTAGAACACGCAAAGGCGCTCAGCCAACTTGAAGGGCAGATGCAAGCCCAACTCTGCGGTGTAAGAGACGACAAAAACTTTTCCACACTGTGGAAGATCATGTTTGAGACCCTGTTCAATGCAAAAGACTATCTCTTCAAACGCTACACCTACAAGGTGTTGCTGAAGTCTCTTAAAGATGAGATAATTAAATAATAAGAGTCATTGTGATGGAAGGACTAGTCTGGAAACTAGAGGTTTTGCAAATTCTTTCAAAAGTCGTCTTCTGTAGTAGAAGTTCTTGTTGCGTTCTAGGATGTAATTACTCATATTTGAGTACCAGTGTGTAACAAAAAAATTATCCTGTAAAAAACAGTGTCGTAAAAGTTCGTATTTCAGGGGGGGTTGTAAGAAAAGATGGTGCGAACGGAGGGATTTGAACCCTCACACCCAGAAGGCACTACCCCCTCAAGGTAGCGTGTCTACCGTTCCACCACGTTCGCACATGAAGAAAGTATAAAAGATCCAGTCAAATAAATGAGGGCTTGAACTGAATTGGCTAATGATGTGAAAGAATCACATACTTAAAAGGTATTGATTATCCTAGGTACTGGTTAGCGTAAAGAGCGATAAGAGCAATAAATAGTGTATAGATAACTTGTGCTTCGATCATTGCAAGAGCGATGAACATTGTAGTCATTAGCTTACCGCCAAGACCTGGGTTACGTGCAGTACCAGCGATAGTTGCAGCAGCAGTGTGACCCATACCGATAGCACCACCAAGAGCAGCAAGACCAAGACCAACACCAGCAGCGATCATTGAGTACGCTTTAAGTGTTTGGTTAGCAACGTCAGCGTCAGAAGCGAATGCAGTAGCAGCAAGTGCTAGCATCATTAATACGATTTTTTTCATTATGTTTCTCCGTTTTAAAATCAAAGTCCGTTCGGCTAGCGTAACCCACCTTGAAGCGGTGAGCCATGACCACATAAATGCGTGCCATGTCCCTACTTAACACTTTGTATGCGGAATTCTACTTGCTTGGGGCTAAAAGTTTGATTAAAGGTATATATAAAGGGGATGGGTGAAATCCAGAACTTGAAGAGACAAGCCTGAGACTTCAAGAAACGAAGTCAGTCCTAAGGCCGTCCAAGACTGATCTTGTTACCTTTAAACTCAAGTATCTCAACTTCTATCTCTTGATCGATTGAAAGTACATCAGCGACATTCGATACACGTTCTTTAGAGATCTTTGAGATGTGTAAAAGACCGTCTATCCCACCTGGAAGTTCAATGAATGCACCAAAGTCGACAATTCGTTTTACCTTACCAACACACAGGTCACCGACATGATATTCAGGCGCTTTCTCTTTAGGTGTTGAAAGAAGCTTCTCGATGTGTTCGCGTGCACCTTGAACACCCTTTTTATTGCCTCCGCTAACGCGGACACTGCCCTCTTTTTTATCGATATCGATTGCCACTTCAAACTTTTCAATGATCTCACGGATGACTTTCCCCGCCTGACCGATGATATCCCCCACACGAGACGGATCAATAGAGAAGATGTCTGTGCTTGGAAGTTTCTCGTCATTAATTTGAATATTGTCTTCTGCTTCCTTCATGATATCCAAGATATGTGCTCTACCCTGCTTCGCCTGCCCAAGTGCTTCACGAAGAAGTTCTTTAGAGATACCCCCAAGCTTGATATCCATTTGCATCGCTGTGATACCATCATACGAACCGGCTACCTTAAAGTCCATATCACCGTCATGGTCTTCAAGGCCCATGATATCGGATAATACGGCGTGTTTGTCACCTTCCGTCACCAGACCCATCGCGATACCTGCAATAGGATCACTCATCCCGATCTCTGCTGCACGTAATGCCAAATATCCACCACAAACCGTCGCCATTGATGATGAACCATTTGACTCTAAGATCTCAGAGACAAGGCGGATTGTCCTTCCTTGAGCATCAAGTGCTGATTCCAAGGCACGTTTGCCCAGGTTCCCATGACCAAGTTCTCTACGTTTTGGTGCGCCTATCGGAGAGACTTCTCCTACAGAGAAACCTGGGAAGTTATAGTGCAACATAAAGGTCTCGTTTTCTGTTCCTTCACTCGTCAGTGTCTCATACATCTGCGCATCTTTGTTCCCGCCTACCGTCAGTACAACAAGCGCCTGAGTCTGTCCACGGGTAAAAAGACATGATGCATGTGCGTTTGGAAGCACAGTAGTCTCGATCGTAATAGGACGTACCTCTGTCAAAGTACGGCCGTCTGCGCGCTTGCCTTCTTCGATGATCTGATCACGCACACGTTTGCGTTTATAATTAACGACAGACGATTTGATCTGATCATACGGCCAGCCATTTTCAACAGCGATCTGTGAAGCCTCTATCGTTTTTGCGATATGCTTCAAAGAAGAGTTGCGTTCACTCTTGGCCATTTGAGCGATAGCTTCTTCTATCTGTGATTTATACTCTGCTTCCACATGAGCATAGATCTGTGAATTTGAGATCTCCTCGATAAAGACGACGGCTTCTTCCGGTTTTGCCAATGGGATCATCGCTTCTTCAAACTTTGTATTGGCAACTTCCAAGGCATCTTGAGCAATTCCGATCACATCGATCAGTTCATCTTCTCCCATGGCATTTGACACCACTGTGTTGATCGTCTCTGATGCCAGACTTGGGTCTATCATCGGGTCTATCATCGGAGCAGGAATCACTTCCGTCTCAACAGAACCAAGCGTGCGCATCTCGATCATCAGAAGGTCTTCCTTGCTTCCTGCGACAAAGAGGTCTAAGGTCGAGTCCTGCATCTGTGAGTTTGTCGGATTGATCTCAATCTTGCCATTTATCTTACCCAGACGAACACCTGTTATAGAGTTCTTGAACGGAAGATCAGAATGTAGCATCGCTGCAGAAGCAGCATTTAGTGCCAAACGCTGAAGGTCAGCCTCTTTATCGACACTAAGTACCATAATAGTTATCTGTACAGGGTGTGCAAAACCTTTAGGGAATATAGGACGTAGTGATCTATCCACCACACGAGAAGTCAATGTCTCAAAGTCACTCGGCTTCGTCTCACGTTTGAAAAACCCTCCCGGGATCTTTCCTGCAGCATACGTCTTCTCAATATACTGCACCGTCAAAGGAAGAAAGTCACCTTCGATGGTTTCTTCTCTGTCTACTGTTACTGTTGCAAGCATAACGGTATCGCCTACCTTCAACCATGCCGAACCATTGGCCTGACGTGCGACCTTTTCAAACTCATACTCTTCTATATGGTTGTTAACTTCAAATATACACTTGCTCATAATTATCCTTGTTTTGCTAGTATTTCTTCTATATCTTTATCTGTTACCGGAGTGAAGTCCTTATAGTAACAGTAAGTCTTGACATAGTCATTAACCTCATGTACGACGTAAGACTCATCAACGATTTGATTAAGTGCTTCGGCCACACTCTTTGGCGCTACCGGAATTGCGACGAACACAGCCTTAGCATCCATGTTCATCGCTGTTTTGATGCCTGTCATAAGCTTCATTCCGCTTTCGCATCCCTCATCTATCAACAAAACGTGCTCATCTTTGAGATTGGGAAACTGTTTACCCTTTCTGAACTGATATACGGATGCCAATATCTTCTCTTCATGCTTTCTATGCGCTTCTCCATAGATATAGTCATACTGTACGTCAAAGGCATCAATCAACTCTTCGTGAACGACGATCTCTTCTGTCTCACTGACACGTCCCAGTTCACAATCGGCGTTTGAAGGAGCATAGATCGCTTCTGAAAAGAGGATGTCAACACAGACACCAGCTTTTTTGGCAATTTCCGATGCGATTTTAAGCCCGCCTGATGAAACAGCGATGACCTTCCACTTTTCCTGTCGAATCCGGTCTATCGGCAAGGTGTCAATCAGCTGTGCTGCTGCATCGACTCTGTCTTTGTAGTATTGGTTCATATCGCCGCTCCCGCTGCCGATCCAAGAAGGTACTTCATGCTGTCTTCTGTAAACGAAGCCCCAAAACCTAGATAGACATTATCCGCCTTCGAGTTTAAGAAGTTATCCCAACCTGTATAA
This sequence comes from Sulfurimonadaceae bacterium, assembly GCA_041562655.1. Taxonomy (GTDB): domain Bacteria; phylum Campylobacterota; class Campylobacteria; order Campylobacterales; family Sulfurimonadaceae. The sequence goes on along the minus strand of JBFEXN010000122.1, from coordinate 144 downwards.
AACTCCAGATGTTTCAAGAAGCGGTAGCGTATACCAAATTTCAAGTGTGCACTATCGTCTCTAAAGTCGTTTTCTGCATTGAAGTCATAGGCCTCAAAGGTGATTTTCAGACTATCTTTCATAGTAAAATAATCAATACCGAAT
>JBFEXN010000121.1:0-5090 GCA_041562655.1 Sulfurimonadaceae bacterium | reverse complement strand
CAGCATCAGCAATACCAAGCGCATCAGCATGCTCTAGTGCTTTTTTAGCGATTGAACGTGGACATTTTTCGTATGCTTGTCCCTTGTAGATATCATATGCATCACAGAAAACGATGATAGTAGGATCGGCAGTAAATGGATCTAAAAACGCCGTTGGAACATCTGGTTTCAATAGCATGTCCGATTTGTTGATCGGTTGCCATGCGTCGATAGATGAACCATCGAACGGAAGTCCATTTAGAATATCAGCATTGACAGCACTCATTCTATAGCTTATGTGGTGCCATGCGCCTTTAAGGTCTGTAAATCTAAAGTCTACGAATTGAACATCATTCTCTTCACAATATTTGAAGAATTCATCTGTATTATTTACAAATTTGCCCATATGTGTTTCTCCTGGAATTTTTTATTAATGAAAGTATAACAGAGTTGTTTGAAATTTAAAGGATGATTTTGATTAAAAAATAAGCATTTGCTAGAGCATGTTCCAAAAAGTAAGGGAAAACAGTGATTAAAAATCAACCATAAATCGTTGCCGCTTTTTAAAATAGGCACATTGGGTGTAACCGACCTCTTTGGCAAAGGCTTCTATCTCTTTTCTGTACAGCCCGACCTGTTCGGGTTTGTGTGCATCTGATGCAAAAGTGATAGGGATGTCCAACTCAAAAGCACGTTGTAAGAGTGCTTTTGAAGGGTAAGGCTCAGCACAGGGTTTTCTATAGCCGGCTACGTTTAACTCCAAGACCATGTCTGCTTTTTTGATTGCCTGCAAGGCTTCTTCGGCGATACTGGAAATGTCGTTCTTTGGTACAAACTTAAACACTTTGATAAGGTCCAGGTGTCCGACAATATCAAACAGACCTGTCTCTGCCATCTCTTTGATCAGGTTGAAATATTCCTGCCAAATGGTATCAATATCAGCATCTTCATAACGACCGATGAACTCAGGGTTGTCAAACCCCCACTTATCGATAAAGTGAGCAGAACCGATAAGATAGTCTACATCTGCTTCCAAGACGCGTTTGTCCATGTGGCCAGGGAGATAATCGACCTCATAAGCAAACAGAATGTCAATCTGGTCTTTGTATACTTTTTGAACTTCCTTGATCATATCATGATATGCATCCATCTGCTCAAATGACATCCGATATTTTGGATCAAAGTCCATCGGCGCATGGTCTGAAATGCCATACACATCGATACCATTGGCAATTGCTGCCTCTACATATTCATAAAGTTCGCCCTCGGCATGGTTGCATAAAGTAGTATGGTTGTGAAGATCGATTGTCATGGTTTTCTCATTTAGGCGTTATATTTAAAAGTAATTATATATTAACTTGTCTATAATCTAACAAAGCGATTGATTGAATTGAAAAATATTGGAGAAGTTCATGACACAAGAAGAACTTGACGCGTTAATGAATGCAGATATTGACATTGATGAATTAGAAGACGAAGCACCCTCGGATGAGCCTGAAGAGGAGGAAGATAAGGAGACTTTGGTCGCTGACGAGTATAAGGTTTCTGCTTCAAAAAACTGGCCACCGCCACCACCGACAGATGACCACAAGATGGTACATCAACTCGATGATGTAACGAAAGAGAGTGAAGAAAAGGCATCTGAGATCTTTGACCATATCGAAAAGATAGGCGATGAGCTTATGGAGGCGGAAGGGACTTTGGCTGATGTGGTTGAAGCCCTGCACAGCAATGTTGAATTGTTCGAAAACCTGGCTCAAAAATTTCCTGATGTGGAGACCTTTAAAGTCCAGTTAGAGAAGAACAAGTCTTCTGAAGAGATCGTAGAAACGCACATTCAATCTTTGCAAGATCATGGAGACGCCATTATGAACGTCATGGATATTATGCAGTATCAAGATATCCACAGACAAAAGATCGAACGTGTCATTAATGTCATGCGCGCACTCTCAGGTTATATGAACGAACTCTTTGCCGGCAAGATCGATGACAGCAAGCGTGTGGCCTCTGCACATCATCTTCCTGGCGATACGGGGACCGAGGATGTCGTTTCCAGTGATGACATAGAAGCACTGCTTGCTTCGTTTAATAAGTAGTTGTGAATTTTAATCCTCTCGACGGGGGAAGTTCGCTAAAATTCGTAAAAAATATTGCTAAAGAAAAAATATAATGAACAAAGTCGAACTTCTCTCTCCTGCGGGAAACCTTGAAAAACTGAAAATTGCACTTGATTACGGGGCGGATGCTGTCTATGGCGGAGTCAGTCACTTCTCTTTGCGTATACGCTCTGGCAAAGAGTTTACTATGGAAAGTTTTAAAGAGGGGATCGACTATGCTCATGCACGTGGCAAAAAAGTCTATACAACGATCAACGGTTTTCCTTTCAACTCACAGATCAATCTTCTTAAAAAACACATCGAAGATATAGCAGCTTTGGGCCCGGATGCGATCATTGTCGCCACTCCGGGTGTTTTGAAGTTGGCGCACGAGATCGCTCCTCATATTGATCTTCACCTTTCCACCCAGGCGAATGTCATGAATGTCCTGGATGCACGCATCTATCATGAGATGGGAGCAAAGCGTATCATCACGGCACGTGAGATCTCACTCAAAGACTTGCAAGAGATCAAAAAAGAGCTCCCCGATCTGGAACTGGAGGTCTTTGTGCACGGGTCGATGTGTTTTGCTTATAGTGGACGCTGTCTGATCTCAACGCTACAAAGCGGAAGAGTACCGAATCGCGGTTCTTGTGCGAACGACTGCCGTTTTCCTTACGAGATGTATGCGGCCAACCCCGAGACGGGGACCCTCTTCAGATTGGAAGAGGACCCGGGTATCGGGACGTATATCATGAACTCAAAAGACCTGAACCTTGCCTCTCACATGAAAGAGATACTAGATAGCGGATGCGTCGACTCCGTCAAGATCGAGGGACGTACAAAAACTTCCTACTATGCAGCAACAACGGCAAAAGCCTATCGTATGGCGATTGATGATTATTATGAAGGAAAGTATACTCCGGAACGTTATCAAGAAGAGCTGGAGAGCATGCAAAACCGCGGGTTTACAGATGCGTACCTTATCAACCGTCCTTTTGAGAAACACGATGGACAGAGTCTGGACTTTACGATGCAGATGGGAACACATCAGGTCACAGGGATGGCAACAGAGTCAGGCGAGTACTACATGTGTAAGTTCACGACAAGACCCGGTGACAAACTTGAGATCATGGCTCCGGTCGATGCCAAGATAGAAGCCATGGACAATGAATACGGTTCGATCGTCATTGAAGAGGGTAAGCCCTATCTGATCTTTAAAAAACTCGAAGCAGAGAATAAAAAGATATGGGAAGAAGTTCATAGCGGGAATGTAAATCCGATCAAACTTCCAGTGGTTATGCCGCAGTACACTTTCTTTAGAATCCCTGCAGGTGACGAGATAAACCAGGCACCGCCAAAATAGTGAAAAAAATTTATGTATAATTGCATCATCTAAGTTATAACAACAATAAGGGATTGGAATGAAATTTGTTTCTATTATTATGGGAAGTAAGAGTGATTATGATGTAATGAAATCATGTGCAGACACCTTTGAAGCCTTTGGTGTCCATTATGAGTTGATTATCTCATCAGCACACAGAAGTCCGGAGCGTACGAAAGAGTACATCAAGAACGCAGAAGCAAAGGGATCTCAGGTCTTCATTGCCGCTGCAGGTATGGCTGCTCACCTTGCAGGTGTATTGGCGTCCAAGACGGTTAAGCCTATTATCGGAGTTCCGATGAGTGCTTCTGCTTTAAGCGGTATTGATGCGCTTCTTTCTACAGTACAGATGCCAGCTGGTATGCCTGTTGCTACCGTTGCTATTGGAAAAGCAGGAGCGATCAACTCGGCTTATCTTGCGATGCAGATACTGGCGTTGAACGATGAGGATCTAAGTGTAAAACTTGCGGAAGATCGTATTGCAAAGGCCAAAAAAGTAGAGATGGACTCTTTAGAGATAGAGACTATACTGTAATAAAACGTTACCTGAGGAGCTACTCCTTTAGGTTATATCCCGATAAAGGAGGGTTGATATGGAAGGTAACTGGATTACGATTCAGGAATACTCTGAACTTACAGGTCTAAGCCCCGATGCTATTGATGATTTGATGGAACGCGGGAAACTAGAGTGTAAAAAAGAGAATGGGAAACTTTATATCGATCCTTCCCGCGGTATGCAAGCGATCGTTCCAGCGGAGATGAACGAGATCTCAACCGCGGGCACAAGTATCAATGTCGGTCCACAGTTCATTGAAAAGACGATCGGTACTATTATCAATCTTCATGAGAAGGTACTTGATGCAAAAGATGAGACGATCGAGTCTGTTAGAAGCGAGAACCTGTTTTTAAAAGAAGCGCTTGCCTCGCTTCAAGAACTGTATGAAGAAGACAGGAAGACGATCGACACCCTGACAAAACAGCTTACCCATACGCAAGACGAAGTCGAGTTTATGAAACGCAAGTATAAACTAATGTGGGGAAAAGTCGTTGAAGAGTATGCTGATAATGCTCCCAGTCAAAGCAAATAATCAGGAAGGTACGAGAACTTTTTGAACATCGATCCAGCTTGTGTAGAATGTATTATCAATCAGAGCAAACGTGTCGCTCATGCGATCCACGCTGATAAACAACTGACAGAAGAGATAGTCAAAGCCGTCCAAGATATGGCTCCCGGATTCTCCTTCAAGCAAAGTCCCCCCGAAGTCGCTGCTGCTGTTTATGAGAAGATGTCTCAAATCGCAGGAAAAAGAGATCTTTATGATGAGGTCAAAAAACTATCAACGGATAAAGCATATACTTTCATCCCCCACCTTGAAGAGAAGATAAAAAGATCCTCGGAACCTCTTTTGACGGCGACAAAGATAGCCGTAGCAGGAAATGTTATCGACCTTGCTGCAGAGTATGCCTTTGATCTGCACGAAGAACTCGACAAGATCTTTCATACGAACTTTGCCGTGAATGATTTTGACAAACTCCAAGAGAGACTCTCACAAGCCTCCATGCTCTTATATATAGCAGACAATGCAGGCGAACATATCTTTGACAAGATCTATATTCAGACCATCCTCTCT
>JBFEXN010000120.1:0-5131 GCA_041562655.1 Sulfurimonadaceae bacterium | reverse complement strand
TGCACGTCACCGTGACCAGATCGTCTCTAAAGAGCAGCTTCTTGATGCTATCTGGGAAGAGCCTGAACTGGTAACTCCGAATGTAATCGAGGTTGCTATCAATCAAATCCGTCAAAAAATGGATAAACCACTAAACATCACGACTATCGAGACTGTTCGTCGTCGTGGTTACCGTTTCTGCTTTCCTAAGGAAGTATAAACATCGCTCTTCAAGGCATATAGCCCTTGAAGGACCTCATCCGGACATAATTCCTCCTTCACTTCCATCACTTAACTTTATGTTTTTACACAACTCCTTAAACAACTGATGTACTTTTACCTTCTTTTGTTATAATTTCTCACCTTAATTATCAAAAGAAATCTTATGCTAATAGCTCAAAAAAGTATTCGTCGTCAATTCTTAATCCAGTTGCTTGTCGCCTCCGCCGCTTTGATATTTATCTTTTCTTCCATCCTGTATCTTTTTATTCAACAATCGATCTATGATGACAAGGAAAAAGAGCTTTTGCGTATTGCAAAAAATGTATGTGCTTATGAATCATTAGAAACAGTAAAAGATGGTTCTGACACTATTTTAGGTCTGAACATAGAGATGCTGACCATTCCGAACCTAACGGATAACATAGACCTGATCGAAACAACTAAGAACAGCAAGGTCTATCTCAGTCTGATCTACCCTTTTAACCCTAAAGAAAACACCTTTATCAAGGTAACTGAAAACATAACCAACACAAAGAAGTTGCTTACTAAGATCCTTAATTCGATCTTCATCATCAATATTCTCGGTTTTATCATCATCATCATTTATGCCGTAACCCTCTCAAGTATGCTCACAAAACCTATTTCCGCCTTGACAAAACGTCTTGCAAATATGAATGAGAACCTTATCCGTCCGGTTGTAGTCAATCAACTCCCCATTGAGTTTCTCCCCTTAGGTGAGACATTGAACCACCTTATCGCACGTTTGCAAAACTTTGTCAAATATCAAAAAGAGCTTTTCATTGGAACGGCACATGAACTCAAGACACCGCTGGCAGTGATGAAATTGAAAAATCAGGTAACCTTGATCAAAAAACGTGAGTCTCAAGAGTACATCGATGCGATCAAACTCAACAACAAGACAATTGATGAGATGAACAAGATCATTGCCGATATCTTAAATGTCGGTCGCCAAGAGGGTGCGCAACTTGAAACGCCTCAAGAAGTCGATGTCATCGCTTATCTCAGGGAAAAAGGAAATGACTTTAAGCTTCTTGCCGAGAATGAGGCAAAGAACCTTGAAATGGATTTTCAACCGGACCTTTTTATGGCAACGCTCCAACCCACTCTGCTTAATCAGATCATTCAAAACTTTTTACAAAATGCACTCAAGTTCACGCCTTCTGAAAAGATAGTCCTGTTAAAAAGTTTTCAGACAGAAACCGGTTTGTGTATACAGGTCATTGACGAGGGTCTTGGGGTCGATGAGAGTTTTGATCATTTTGCGCCATTTAAACGTTCAGGTAACAAATCAGGTGTTGGTCTGGGTCTGTTTTTGTCCAAAAGTGCGGCCGATGCTCTGAACGCGAAAATCAGTATTAAAAACCGAACCGATGGTGTTACAGGGACTGTCGCAACATTAGAACTGGGCTCTTCACTCAGCTGTATATTACCTACAGGCAAATAGATCCCAAACTATTATGAATCTTTATGCGTTTAAGCCAAGAGTTTAAAATAACTTCAAGGTTTCTTTCGCTATAAATCCTTATATAATTTTTGGGTGAAAGACCCCTTGTAAAGGTAGTTAATGTCTTTATTGATAAATGACGAATGTATCGCCTGTGATGCTTGTCGAGAAGAGTGTCCGACCGAAGCAATTGAAGAGGGTGATCCGATTTACATAATTGATCCAGATCGATGTACAGAGTGCGTTGGTGACTACGATGAACCGGCTTGTATCGCTGTATGTCCAGTTGACTGTTTTGTCCCCGATAAAGACAACGTTGAAACGATAGCGGAATTAAAATTCAAATACGAAAACCTTCAAAAAGAAGAGTAGTTCTAGACTTCTTGTGATCCTTATGTGATCTATAAGGAGCAAAGGGAAGTCAATATGGCAAAACGCACTGCAGTCATCGATATCGGATCAAACTCCGTTCGTATGGTTATCTTTGAGCGTACTAGCCGTTTTGCCTTTCACCTCATCCATGAATCAAAGTCCCGTGTTCGTATCAGTGAGAATGCTTACGAGAACAACAATATACTGCAAGATTCTGCGCTAAATCGCGCTTACCAGGCCTTAAAAGAATTTCAACTAACCATCTCACAGTTCAAAGTTAAAAAGACCCTTTGTGTCGCAACTTCAGCTCTACGTGATGCCCCCAATAAACATGAATTTGTCTCTAGGGTCAAAAAAGAACTTGATCTACATATCAAAGTCATTAGCGGCGAGAAGGAAGCGCTTCTTGGCGGTATTGCATCAGCAAATCTTTTACACCTCTCTTCAGCGCTTACTATTGACATCGGCGGAGGTTCTACAGAGTTCGCGTATTATGAAGACAAAAAAGTCATACACACCACTTCTTTGGACCTTGGTACGGTCCGTTTAAAAGAGCTGTTTTTTGATAAAGGTGATATTGAGGGTGCCAGAAAGCATATTCTTGATGAGTTTAAAAAACTTCCATCAGGTTTTCTACATCAGAACATTGTCGGTATCGGCGGGACCTTACGGGCATTAAGTAAGATGATCATGGACAAAGAGAAGGTCTACTACAAAAAACTGCACGGGTTCTCTTATAAGGTGGCTGATCATAAAGATTACTTTGACGAGCTCTTACAAAGCGACACAAAAGGCTTAAGAGACTTGGGTGTCAAGAAAGATCGTTTAGATGTCATACAGCCAGGTATCCTTATCCTGGACCTTCTTATCAAGCATGTAGATGCCAAACGTATCATTACCTCGGGAGTAGGTGTTCGAGAAGGACTTTTCCTTAGTGATCTATTACGCACGCAACAGCATCAATTTCCAAAGAACTTCAATCCAAGTGTTAAAAACCTGCTGGATCGTTTTTCTGAGAACAAAGAGAGTGAACTTCATAAGCATACTGTTGATATTTTTGATTTGACATCCGAATATCTGGGAATCGACAAAAAGTACAAGGAGATCTTGTTATATGCTGTCAAACTTAGTCAGGTCGGTCGATCTATTAACATATATGAGGCGAGTAGGCATGGGTATTATCTTGCTCTAAATGGCCTCAATTATGGTTTTTCACACAAGGAAATCGTGCTGATTGCCACCATTATCCGTTTTCAGGGTAAAAAATATGTTTCATCTCTTCATATGAAAAACTACAAAGGATACCTTCCTTCAGCACAGACACTTAATGGCCTATGTCTCTTAAACACTCTTGTACAGACGCTTTCTTATAACTTTAACCACAAAGAGGATTTACACCTCGATATGAAAGATGGATGTTTATATATCGATGCCAGAAACGATTATCTGTTAAAAGAAGAGCTCAAAGAGATACGCAAGAACAAGATCTTGAATATCAAGATCTCTTAACAGCAGTGTTGTTAGAAACGCTGCCCTATCGTAAACTCAAATGTAGAAGTTTGATCGTTCTCTTTAGCATCGATTGCACGTGAGAATATCAACTGAATCGGCCCCATTGGTGAGAACCATTCGATAGCTGCTCCATAGCTTGATCGAGATATATCCTTGTCCGAATAGAGTGAAAGGTCGGCTGGGTCCGCAAGTGCATCATATTCCGCACCCTTTCCTTGGAGCCATCCATAGTCATAAAACGTTGTCAGACGCAATTTCGCTTTTGGTACCAGAGGAAAGCTTGCTTCCAAGGAGTTTGTGAACATCGAACGGCCACCTATCCTTCTGTCCAAAGGATCACGAGGGGAAAGCGTATAGGATTCAAAGCCACGTACAGAGCCGACACCACCCATATAGAAACGCTCTGCCGTTGGCAGATTAGTACGGGCATCTTCAGAGGTGTCATCATAGAATATATGAGCAAAACGGGCCTTATAGCGTAAAATAAGATCAAACCCGACGTACTCTTCAACACCTTTATAAGCTTTGAACGTGTTATTGTTTTTTATAAAATTCGCTGTTCCGCCAAGTCCTGCAAACTCAAAACTCGTACTGGCAGCAATACCACTCCTAGGGACATAGAAGTCATCTGTATCGTCATAGCGCAGGGAAACGGTAACTGCAGACTTTTCATAGTCTTCAAACAGTACTGTATCAATACCGGTCAGGTTGAGATCACTTGAAATATCACTGTATTGTGATTCCGCATAGGTATAATTAAGCGATCCACTTAAAAAACGTGTCAAGCGACGTCCAAGGCCCAATCCGAGCCCTTGCGTAGAAATCGTATAGTCATCATAGTCCGTCTCATTAGTATATACGGATGCTGAACCGGAGTAGTCACTGTCATTCAAACGCGGGTTACTGACATTGACACTAAAGCTTTTTGTTCGTTGCGATGTCTCCGCAGAGAAGCCCATATTGATTCCAGAACCAAATATATTTCTATCTGATATACTCGCACTTAGAAGGACACCTCCAAAGCTTCCATATCCACCGCCAAGTTGGATATTACCCGTTTGTGTCTCTTTTACTTTCACGACCAGGTCCATGGTCTGATCATCCACACGTTTTTCTTCGATCGTAGTCGATTCAAAATAACCCGTTCTTTGCAGTGAGTTTCGTGAGTCTTTGATGTCCGTAAAACTGTACAGGTCACCCGGTGCTAAATAGATCTCACGGCGTGTCACCCTGTCAAGCGTGCGTGTATTTCCTGAGATCATCACATCACGAATATACACCTTTTTTCCTGGTCTGATCTGATATACAACCTCAACAGTTTGAGCATCTTTATCTTTTTTAAGGTCCGGCGCGATCTTTACATAAGCATATCCAAGATCGGCAATGATCGCCTTGATACGATCAGAGTCCTCTCTAAATGTCTTGATGTTAAAAGGTTTGTTCAACTCAAGCTTGATGACTTCGCGGATCTTCTCATCTTCTATCACTTCTGTCGACTGCTGAAGCACTATGTTCGTAACAGTATAGACATCCCCTTCATATATGGAATAGGACATGTCCGCAATATACTGGTTAAAATCT
>JBFEXN010000119.1:0-5315 GCA_041562655.1 Sulfurimonadaceae bacterium | reverse complement strand
GTGCATGAAGACGGTTTTCCGCCTCTTCAAAGATCAAGCTTCGCGGACCTTCAAGAAGCTCTTCACTGACTTCTTGTCCTCTATAGGCAGGAAGACAGTGTAAGAAGATGGCATCTTTTTGTGCTAGGTCCATCATATTGTCATCAACCATATATCCGGCAAACGCTTTAGCCCTCTGCTCTTTTTCACTCTCCTGCCCCATTGATGCCCATGTGTCGGTTGTAATGACACTCGCTCCCTTGGCAGCTTCGCTCGGATCGTTCGTCACAATGATCTTTCCACCGCTCTCTTTGCAGAACGCCAAGGCATCCTTCATGATAGCCTCATCGACTTCATACCCTTTAGGTGTTGCGATACGAAGTTCAAATCCCAGCTTGGAAGCCAACATCATCCACGAATGTGTCATATTGTTTCCATCACCAACATAAGCGACTACAGGGTCTTTGTCCATACCGTGTTCTATCATCGTCATATAATCAGCAAGAAGCTGAACAGGATGATATGAGTCTGTCAGTCCATTGATGACAGGGACAGAAGAGTACGAGGCAAACTCCTCAAGACGCGAATGCTCAAAGGTACGGATCATCACCATATCTGTCATACTTGAGATGACTCTGGCCGTGTCTTTTACCGGTTCCCCCCGACCAAGCTGAATATCTTTGTTGGATAAGAAAAGTCCATGACCGCCTAATTGAAAAATACCAGACTCAAAACTGACACGGGTACGTGTCGAGCTTTTCTCAAAGATCATAGAAAGCGTCTGTCCATGTAAATAAGGCGGTTGGGCTTTGGCCTTAAACTCTTTTTTGATCTTCAAACCCAGTTCTATGATCTCTAAGATCTCTTCTTTAGAATAATCTTTTAATGTTAAAAAGTGTCTCACTGAATTCCTTGTCTCTTTTTGATTTCTTCACAGCTTATAATCTCTCCGATATGATAACCCTGTACATATTCTATACCTATCTCTTTGACCACCTGCAACAGTTCCTCGTTAGTGATAAACTCTGCTATCACTTCGATGCCAAGGTTGTGTGCAAAGTTATAGATACCTTCGACTACCTGACGCTGTTCTTGACTCGCAGCGATCTGTTCGATCAACGATCCGTCTATCTTGATAAAGTCAGGTTTGAGCTGTGTTAAATAAGCAAAGTTCGAATAACCTGTCCCAAAATCATCGATCGCGATTTTAAAACCGGCATGCTTAATCTTATTGATGATTGTAATATAGTTTCCTTTAAGTAGCTCTTCAGACTCTACCAGTTCGATCACAATCGCTTCTGTCGGGATCTTATGTTTACTCGCTTTGACGATAAGATACTCGACCATATCATCATCAAGGTCTTCTCGTGTCATGTTCAGAGACAAATCGACCTTACACGTTTCATACGACTGGAAGCTCTGCGCGATGATGAGTTTTGTCAACTCTTTTTCATGCCCGGATTGTTGTAAGACGTCCAAAAACTCCGAAGGAGAGATCATGATTTCCTTATCCCTGTCATACATACGGATCAAGACCTCATATTTGAGCACTTTTCCCGTCTTGGTATCAGCAATAGGCTGAAAATGCACGGTGAACAGACCATCTTTAAACGCATTTGCAATTTTCTTGACCCATTCCAGGTTGGCCTTGTGACGTTTTTCCAAAAGGGCATCTTCATCATAATAAGCATACCGTTTATACATACGTATCGCATACCGTGAGGCGATCTCCGCACGACTTAAGATGGATGCCTGTGAGTGTTTAGTATCAGAATTTGCGATCCCAAAAGTAAAAGAGAGCGGCATGTCTATCTCATCGTGTTTGATGATATAGACCTCTTTGAGCTTGGCAATAAGAAGATTGATATACTCTGAATGCGAGCATATCATGGCAAACTCGTCCGAGCCCATCCTAAAGACGTCTGTCTCTAACAGGCTGTCTGAACTGATAGAACCTGCGATCTCTTGGAGTATCTGCGCGGTCTCCTGGAGATAAAAATCGCCTATCTTCTGACCGAAACTGTCATTGATATGTGAGAAGTTATGGATGTCGATATAGATGACCGTAAAGTTATGCCCCTGCTCCTGCATCTCTTTCATCTCTTTTAGAAGCCTGTTGCGGTTAGGTATGCTTGTAAGCGGGTCGGTCTCATAATTATGCTCGATAATCTTTATCTGCTCTTCGATCTTCTGATTAAAATCAAAGAGTGTTCTATAGAGAGTGCCAAACTCATTTTTTGACTGGGATAAAAGTACCTGGTCCTTCTCATTCGAACCTTTTTCTTCAAGAAAGTTCAACAATGTGTTCAAAGACTTTCGAATATCGATGAAGATAAACCATGCGACCAAAAACACAAATACCAATGGTAGAAAAAGAAGCATGATGTTTTTGTCAAATTTTGTATTGTCAGCGACGATCATAGCTTCTATCTTCTTTTGTACTGCCATGTTATTTAGCGCCTCAACCCTCTTTACATCAGCCATATAAGCATTATAGTACTCTAACCAAACGTCAATATCGATTCCCGACACCTTATGTCCGACCTGCATCTTTAGCTCTTCAAGCATCTCATTCAAATAGATGAACGAAAGCTTTGAATAAAGTCCATAATAAGACTTGACGACCTCTGGTTCGGCAAAGGTCTTAAATCGGTCTAGGTACGTCTGAGACTTTGCGTCTTGGGTCGTGATGAGATCGTACCAAAGTTGATCAAACACCTCTTCTCTGCCCACAGCGACCTGAACCAAGGCCTGTTTTAAAGAGGTATACTCGATAGCCGAGATAAGATTAAAATAGGCGTTGAAATCATTTGACTCGATACGCGCTGTCATCAAAGCGATCAGGTCGATAAAATGCTTGATCAAAGAGTCCGTATAATATCGGATGATCTCATCCCCTTCGATCTTGGCTGCATCTACTTGTGTACGTATCTTTTTCAAGGCGCCAATCTCAGCGCTTAGTAGGGATATCTTGGTATTGATCTTCTGACTCGGGATATCCTGAAGGTTCTCCCGACAAGAGTCGAATGACTTTAACAGCCTGTCTGTTTCTTGACGAACACGCTCAAGGCTGCCCTTATCTTTTCCATGTTCTACATAGGCAATAGAAAAGGTACGTTCGTTTTGAAGGCTGAAAAGTATGGTGTTGAGCTTTTGTGCCGTGTTGAAAGCTGATAATATCTTCTGCGTATTTTCATTGCGCTCGATCGAGTCATTGAGAAAAGAGACATTCCAGAACAAGACTCCCGATACCAGGAATATGATCAAAAAAGCCACTTTTATCTTCACACTGAAGCGGCTCAAAAAATACAGGATCATTCGAATCATGTATGTGTTATCCCTGCGACTTCAAAAGTTCTGCGACCTCTTTGGCATGATAAGAGATGATGATACTTGCACCCGCACGCTTGAAGCCGATCATCGTCTCCATCATCACTCTCTCATAATCAATAAGCCCTTCACGTCCTGCCAGTTTGAGCATTGCATACTCACCGCTGACGTTATATACGGCAAGAGGGCGTCGTGTGTTCTCCTTGATATCGCGGATGATGTCCAAATAGGCAAGCGCAGGTTTTACCATCAGTATGTCTGCACCTTGCGCCTCATCTTCGATACTCTCCGCGATAGCTTCAAGACGATTCGCCGGGTCCATCTGGTACGTAGCACGATTACCAAAACTCGGTACGGATTCAGCCACATCTCTAAATGGACCATAATAGCCGCTTGAGAACTTCGTCGAATATGCCATGATAGGAAGATCATGATACCCACCTTCGTCCAAGGCCTTGCGAAGTGTCTCGATGATCCCGTCCATCATACCACTTGGCGCGATCATATCGGCACCCGCTTTGGCATGTACGATCGCCTGCTTGGCAGAAAGTTCAAGCGTAGAGTCGTTATCGACCGTCTCACGCTCCATATCGATGATACCGCAGTGACCATGGTCTGTGTACTCGCAAAAACAAAGATCAGTCACAACGAACATCTCAGGATGCGCCGCTTTGATCGCTCTAACGGCTTGAGCGATGATACCGTGTTCACACAAAGCATCAGAACCTACCGAGTCTTTCACTGCCGGAATACCAAAAAGGATGATGGAGTATAACCCCAAAGACTTCAGGGTCTCACACTCTTTGATCGCTTCATCGATACTCATCTGATAGACGCCCGGCATGGAAGCCACTTCAGTCTTGATCCCTTCACCTGGGCGTACAAAAAGCGGATAGATAAAATCCTTAGTCGACAGACTCGTCTCTCTGACGAGGTTTTGCAGTTGCGGGTTGATACGTAAACGACGAAAGCGATGGAACATTCTTAACCTTTGTGAGAAAAAAATAATGATATAATCTTATAATTTTTAAAATATCAGACTATTTTAACGAATCAATCTACAAAAAGCAGTTAAACATGACCCTCGAAATCTCAGAAGTTGCTATTTTACCCACTAAACACGGGACATTTAAAATACAGACATTCAAAGAACACCATAAAGAGCATTTGGCGATATTTACCGACAAGCTTTCTGATGCACCGATCATTCGTGTGCATTCGGAGTGTCTTACCGGTGATGCGCTGGGCTCTTTGAAATGTGACTGCGGAGATCAACTGGACACGGCACTGAAGATGATCGCCAAAGAGGGTGGAATGATCTTGTATCTTCGTCAAGAAGGTCGAAATATCGGTCTGTTGAACAAGGTCAACGCCTATGCACTTCAGGACAAGGGTTTTGACACGGTTGCAGCGAACCACCAGCTGGGCTTTCCTGCCGATGCCCGTTCGTACGAGATCGTGCATGACATACTGAAGTATTATCATATAGACAAGATCAAACTGCTGACCAACAACCCGGAAAAGATAAAGTCACTTCAGGCCATAGAGATAGTAGAGAGACTTCCTATCATCGTTGACACCAACAAACATAATGAAGAGTATCTACAGGTCAAAAAAGATCAGATGGGGCACTTGTTATAAAATTACACTGCGGCAGCAGCGCTTACCTTCGTTACGTTAACACTTGGTTTCACTCGGCGTGAAGCCCACGGACAGATGAACCGCCCTTTTGGTTGATATTGTCAAACGACGCTTTAACACTTACTGACTGCTACTTCCTAATAAGATTCTGACTTATTCTTCAGCATTAGCATATAGAAATTAAAATAATGTTATTGAAAAATGTAAATGGGTTGAAGGTTTTAAAGAGGAAAAGAACCCTGCCAGAGGCAGGGTAAGAAAACTTAGACTTCTAAGATTAGAAGTTGTAAGTTAAGTAAACTTGAAGTGCAGTCGAATCTGTATCTGAAGATGCTCCAACTACATTTGCATAATCATAGTCATCC
>JBFEXN010000118.1:0-5327 GCA_041562655.1 Sulfurimonadaceae bacterium | reverse complement strand
CTCTTGACGCGCTTTAAGAAGATAACGCGAAAGTATGATGAGCAAGACAATAGTAAAGAGTGCTCCGCCAAAACCAAAGAGCGAGATGGCAGAGATTCCTAATGTGATATCAAGACCGAGTTTAATGGCTATTCCTGCACCCAGTACCGCGCCACCTGAGACACCAAGCGTAAATGGGGTCATCAGCGCATTTCGAAAAAGCGTCTGAAAGAGCAAGCCCGCAAGAGCCAAGCTTCCTCCAACCATAAAAGCCAAAAGTATACGAGGCAGACGTAAGTCAAAAAAGATACGATGAGAGAGAGAACCCGTCTCAAATAGAGTGTCTATATCAAGAGTTGCTATCCCTACAAAAGGTGAAAATAGTGCGAGTAAAAGCAGCGCACTCCATAAGAGATATTTAGACATAGTCTATCCCGATAAGACCGTTTTCATTTTTAAATTTAACATCATAGGCCAAACTCAAAAAATCTTTCTCAAAGAATCCTGTTTCATAAAACTTCGCTTGAGCATCTTTTATAAAGAGTACGGGATCATTAAGGTGAGAAGCAAGTTGGATGTCATGTGTAATCAGGATGGTCGTATATTTGTGCCTAAGTCGTTTAAACTCATGAAGAAAAAGCTGGGTGTTACGAGGATCAAGGTTTGCGGTTGGTTCATCAAAGATGATGTATTCACTCTCTTGGACTAAGGCTTGCGCGATAAGTACAAGCTGTTGTTGGCCCGAGCTTAAGGCATCTATATTTGATTTTTTAAGCTCTGTGATATGCAGTTCTTCAAGTATGTCTTGTACATGTTTCCTATCATCCTCGGAGTAATCTTTAAAGCTACTCTTGTAAGGATAGCGCCCAAGTAGGACAAACTCTTCTACACTTGTAAACTGCTCAAAACTCTGCATCTTCGCAGGAATATAGGCAATCTTCTTTGCTCTGTGTTTCGCTTGCATATCTTTTAGCTCAAGCCCATCTAAGAGGATACTTCCTTGATAAGGTATCAAACCGCAAAGGGCTTTGGCTAAGGTGCTTTTTCCACTACCGTTTGCACCTAGTATACAGATGTGCGAATCGCTTTGCAGATGGATGTTTTCCAGGATGTTTTTGTCATCATAAGAAAGGCAGAGATTAGAAAGTGTCATCGTGTTATGACCTCAGAGATATCTCTTATACTCTGCGCTACGCGATGCGAAGGAATAGAGAGATAGGTCTTTTGCATGATGTAAATCTTTTTGTTTTTTGATGCATTAATAGGAATATTGTACCAAAGTTCTTTAGCTTGTCGTTTATCAATTGTGCCATCAGTCGTCTCTTGGTGAATAAGAATAACAATATCAGGATTAAGCTCAAGAAGCCCCTCATAATGAATGACAGGCTGTGAGAGAATCTCACCGCTAAATGCATTTTCTGCCCCACTAAGCTTGATGATATCCTCATAAAATATATTATGTCCTGCGATGTACATTCCACGGTTAATATCTAAAGAGAGACCATAGATAATCAGGACCCTTTGCCCTTGGATGTAGCTTTTGGACATTTTGGCTTTTTTGATATCTTCTATGGCCTTGTTTATAGGGTCTATCAGTGGTGTAGGATCAGTTTTCAGTACCTGTGCGACTTCTCGTATCGAGTCTTTAATGTTTTCAATTGTTTTCATCTGTAATGAAAGTGTCTTGATGCCAAGTTGTTTGACTTGATTGATAGTATGAGAGTATTTTCCCTGTCCAATGACAAGGGTAGGGTTAAGTGAAAGTATTCGTTCTAAAGAAGGATTGGAATAACCACCGACCTTGGTGATGTCTTTTACCTCTTTGGGCCACGTAGAGAACTCGCTTACGCCTACAAGTTCTTCTCCTTTTCCCAATGCAAAAACGATCTCACTAAGAGAAGGTGCAAGCGTGATGATACGCTCTGATGCAAAAACAAAAAGGGGAAATATGAGAAGAAATATTATACGCATTGTGTCTCTGTAAAGGTCCATGTCTCACTGTCTAAGACAATATAGTTGGCATATGAAAAGCTTGTAGAAAAGGCTTCTTCTAAAGATATCTCTTGGAGTATATGCATGAGAACTCGGATGACGCCTGCATGGGTGAGTACGAGCACATTCTTGTAAGGATTAGCCATTAAAAACCCCTTGAAGAAACTCTCGATACGCTCAATATATTGTGAATAATCCTCGCCATCAAGGGCATTTATCCACTGTACAAAATCTATGTATTTGAAGTCCTCATCTTTAATGATTTCATCAAAGCTCTTTCCTTCATGCCTACCCCATGACTTTTCTCTTAGGGCTTGGGTATAAACAGGTCTGATATCAAAGTTAAAGGGTTCAAGTGTCTGTTTGCATCGTTTCAGGTCTGAGCAGAACACAGCATCAAAATCTTTCTCTTTGAAATGATGTGCAAGTTCTCTGGCCTGTTCTTCTCCTTTAAGAGAAAGAGCTATATCAATGTGCCCATTATAACATCCATGGTAATGTTCATCGACTTCACCATGTCGTATAAGTGTGATAATCATGCAAGACTCATTATCAGCATAAGGTGAAGTAAAATAAGTTCAGTCCCTTCGATCATAAAACCGTAAAGGTCACCGCTAAACCCTCCAAAACGCTGTGTAAACCAGAACTTGAAAAGAAGTAAAGAGAGTAGAGAGACTCCCAAAAGTATGAGCCCTGATGGAATAAACATAGCAGTCGTTATGACAATTAAAGATGAGATGACAAGCTGTGTCTTGGTAAACTCCTCTTTAGCGAGGGTACTCATGCCATTTTCACGTATATAAGGAAAGAAGTAGATTGCCAGGACTGTATTGAAACGTGAAAGCATTAAGATAAGCGGAAGTGCCCATAAGGCTTCAAGTGCAACAATAGCTGATGCTTTGAGAATTAAGAATACTCCGGTAAAGATCATCCCCATAGCCCCGACATGAGGGTCTTTCATCACTTCAGCCGCTCTCTCTTTTGAAACAAAAAGCGCATCAAGTGCGTCAGAAAGGCCATCTAGATGAAGCGCCCCTGTTAGTAAGACCCATAATGCAAAAAGCATGATGTGTAGATGTACAGAAGGAAAATAAGACTCAAGTAGGTAAGCAAAAAGATATAAGACACCCCCTAGTAAAAAACCGACAAGGGGATAAAACATAACAGCGTAACCATTGATCCCTTTAAAAAAGTCATGGACTCTAAAAAATGGAATCGTTGTGAGCATTGATAGGGCTAAGGCAAATCCTTTAAATATATTAGACATTATTTTATCTTTGTGCTGATGCCGGCAATGACATGAAAGACATTATTACAGTTATGTCCAAGCAGTTGAGCGACTTTTCCGGAGATATCTACATATTTTCTTGCTAGGGCATTATCAGGAATGACTCCAGAGCCCACATCATTAAGAACAAAGACGATGTCTTGAGGAAGGCTCAAAAGTTTTTCTAGATGTTCCTGTATGTCTTTGTACTCAAAGCCGTGATAAAGCATATTGTTTATCCACATTGAGGTGCATTCGATGAGGACTAGAGTCTTAAGAGGACGGATAGCTTCAATAAGATTCATCGGTTCTTCTAGGGTAAGAAAGTTTTCACTTCTTTGGAGCTTATGTTGATCGATTCGCTCCTTCATCTCACCATCAATAAACTCAGTCGTGGCTAAATAGACGGGTGGCAATTTTGAGTGTTTTAGTGAGAACTGCTCTGCGTGAAAGGATTTTCCACTTTTGATTCCGCCTATAAAGAGTGCTTTCACTGTAAATAACCTTCAATCTTTTTTGTCAGTTCTTCTTGAGAGATACCCTGAGCATAGGCATAAGCTATAGAAGCTCCGGCACCCACACCCTCTTTAGCTTCACCTTCATCATAGAGTTTAAGTGCAGGGTGCATAGCATCTTTAAAAGTGAAGTCCGCATAATAGGCCTTGAGTCTAAAATCAAGTTGGTCGATAAGACCCTGTATATCTGAGTGTTGATCTTGTGCTATCCACTTTGTCGTACACAGATGAATATGTCTATGATCATGATGGATTCCCTGTCTGCCGGCTATTTTATTTGCAATAAGAAGTACGGCGGCCATCTGTGTTCCACCTGCTAATACGATATCAAAGCGGCGTGAAGCCGAGAGGATGAAACCGGCACAGAACATAAGCATATTATCAGCCGTGTGTCCTAGCTTTTCATAAAGAGACATATTTGAATGAAGTTTTGAAAGAGCCTTTGAGATAGTTTCTTCTTTGATGCTATTAGGTGCATCTTTAAAGGAGGAAGCAAAGAGGCCTTGCGTTTCATATCCCAAGGCTGTTATTGAAGCCTGAGCTGTTGTTGTTCCTGAGGGTGTACTCTCACCTAATATGAGGTAGTCTCCCTTGAGTTTATACGTCTTGCCAAACTTAAAACCTTTTTCAAAGATAGCCTTTGCATCAAAGTTTTTATCTTCTGTGATACTTGGGGTAGGGTAGATGTCTAAATCGATAAGCTTACACTGTTGTGGTGTTTCAATCAGTCCAAGATTAAGGATTTGTAAGTCTGTAAAAGGAGAAAGCTCATGTACCGCTCTTGTGATAAGAGCAGGTGTAGGCACACCCTTTGGTGTCTCAGCAATATCACCTAGCGAAAATACCTGACCTGTAGAGATAAACTCAGCATCAAGCGTGGGAGTTAAAGGAATCTTTCCTGGAATCCCCGCTTGAGTAAGCAGAGGAATCTCACAGGTATGGGTCACACAAGCCGCCAGTAAAAAGTCGGCTTGTTTATCTTGAAAAGGTGAGTTTTTAGGTGATATTATTTGCATTGTTTAGTATAACAAAAGGCTCTTAAAACTTAGCGTTGAGGCCAGCATAATATGAACGCTCTGCTGTTGCATATCCATTAACAACTTGGTAATACTTATCACCAATATTATCAATCTTTCCATAAATAGTGAAATTATCGTTAATTACATAATTTACAACGGTATTAAAGACAGCATATTTTCCTGTCTGAATGGTCTTGTCTTTATCATCATAACGTGTACCGATATATTGAGCATTTAGGCCTATGTTTAAATCTTCACTTACATAGTAAACGATATTTCCATCGATTTGATGCTTTGGACGCCTAGCAAGTGCTTTTCCATCAGCATCTTTAGCATCAAGATATGTATAATTAAAGTTGACCGCCAAGAGATCAAAAAAGTCGTCTTCATATCCTAACTCAACACCTTTTAAACGTGAGGTTCCAGAAATATTATTGTATCCACTGTTCCAATCAATCATATCTTTTATTTCATTATAAAAATAAGTAAGTCTAAGATTGTCATTTCCAATTGTTATGTCTGTTGTTTGTGTTGTTTCCGGATTTAAGTCAGGGT
>JBFEXN010000117.1:0-5334 GCA_041562655.1 Sulfurimonadaceae bacterium | reverse complement strand
CCTTGTGTAGGTAGCCATCTGAAGAACTTCCCGGGACAACATTGGTAATAAGCACACCACTTCGGTTTCCCATCTTGTAGTACTGTTTTAGACTTTTGTTCTGCATGGATTGAATATAAAGACCATCATCTGGAAAACCGTCATAACTCCCATCCTTTATGTCATCCAAGAAGTGTTGAATAACAGGTGTAGGGACAATATAGCCGATATTGTCTGCGGAAGAGAGGGACTGCATGGCGATACCGACGATCTCACCTTCTTGATTCAGGACAGGGCCACCGCTATTGCCGGGATTGATCGCTGCATCGATCTGTAGGGCAAGAAGGTCAAAATCACTGTGGACATACAGCGTCTGCTCGATTCGTGAGATGATCCCTTGCGTGATGGATATCTCATTTCCCCCCTGAGGATATCCATACACGGCTACGCCATCTTGACGGTGTGGCATTTTTCCAAGACTCAGGGCTTTCGTGCCCTTAAAAAAGTCAGGGTCTTCGACCTCAAGAAGAGCAAGGTCCGCGTCGTGCGATATCCATTTGACATGGGCTATGAATTTTTGTGGACTATCACTTTTTTTGACCTCAAGAAAGACGGCATCTGAGGCGACGTGAGCAGCAGTGAGAATCAACTTGTCATGAATGATGACACCAGAGCCGGTAGAGGATTTTTGTGTTCGCATCTGCCAGGGTTGATAGTAGTTTGGTTTGACGGACACGGTAAATATTTTGACAACAGATGCGCTGATACTCTCGGATTTTTCCTCAGAATGAAAAGGGACACCCCACAGTAAAAAAGGAATAAAAAAGAGGAGTAAACGCATGCGCAGGCCTTAAAAGTTGGTTGAAGTAATTGTAGCTTATTTGTTTAGATATTCTTTTTAAGTTTATTCTTTTTAGCTTTGGATATGATATATTTTACGAGAGGTGATTTCTTAGATAAATCACGAGCGTTTATGCAACTGACCTTAGGCTTAAAAACAGTAGGAGCAAGAGTGAGTCAAAAATTACAATTACCGAGTTATGCACATATATCTGCAGAAGAGATGGCATCAAAGATAGGCCTCAATGCAAAGCATATTCCGATCTTACTCCAAAGTTTTGTACAGGAGAGCCAAGGACTTATCGAACAGCTTGAATCAGCGATTGCGGCGAAGGATTATGAGTCGATCTCCAATACGGCGCACTCCATCAAGGGCTCTTCTGGAAATTTGAAGTTTGATGAGATGTATGCGTTGGCGAGAGAGATAGAGTTTTCGGCCAAGGAGAAAAAAGAGGACTATTGCTACGCAGAGGCGTGTGAAAGTATTAAAACAGCGATAAGCAGCATCCCTCTATAAAGTTTAAGCTTACTCTGTTTTCATATTTGGTATACTCACATCCTCAAAAGCATTGAGGGTATGAATATACCTTGAGTGCTTCCCTTTAGACCTGTGCAATGGTTTTTTTCGGCAATGTGTCAGGACGGGAACGTAGCAGCACACTGGATTCTATCATGTGCCGCAGGTATCTGGAGGGGAGTCTTTCTTTAATCAATCACATATCCCTTTACATCCACTTGCTAAGCATTCTTTGCTATCGTTTGTTTCAATCTATTCACATTCACTCCACAAAGAAATCGTTATCATACGTACATCACAAAAAGTTATCAATTGTTATTTTATTTGGTTACAATAAGTGTGAGTTTCTATTAGTAATTCTTATATGCCTGAATGTGTGAATTTGGTAGAAGGGTTACTTTAGGGAATAAAAACAACTTTAAAGGATAGACAATGGCAAACAAAACAAAATTGGCGACATTGCTTTTAGGAGCAGTTCTAATGACAGGCGTAGGTGCAACGGTCTCATTTGCAGAAGATGGTAAATGTGGTGCTGGAAAGTGCGGTGGAGAAAAATCAGAAAAAGCTGCAAAATGTGGTGCTGAGAAAGAAAAGAAAGCCGGTAAATGCGGCGGTGAGATGTCAGAGAAGTCTGGTAAATGTGGTAACGGAAAATCAGAAAAAGCTGCAAAATGTGGTGCCGGTAAATGTGGAAGTAAATAGGTAGTATATTCAACAGTGACATAAGGATGTCATATCGGTTTATGGGCTGAGACATCCTTGTGTGTGTAACATAGATTATAGATTGTCTGAAATGTAAGGAGTATGTAATGTGTGTTAAAGATATATATGAGAAGAGTACAGGCTTATTTGAGAAGTTTGAAGACATCCCCTTGCTCTTTCTGCGTATTATTCTGGCCTACACCTTTTATGGCCCGGCAATGACAAAGTTTGCGGCCATTGATCAAACCGTCGGTTTTTTTGAGTACTTGGGTATTCCCCTGCCTTGGTTGAGCGCCTATATGGCAGCGGGGACAGAACTGATAGGGGCTTTGTTGTTGGGCTTTGGGTTGTTTACGCGGCTGATATCCGTTCCTTTGCTTATCGTACTGGGTGTGGCGATAGGGACAGTTCATGGGGCAAACGGTTTTAATGTGATCTTGCCCGGAAGTGAGTGGAGCGACCCTTATATCAATGGGGAAGCGGTTAAAGGTACGGTTGTGATACTTCAAAACGGGTACGAGATGGTGATGTATTATATGGCGATGTTGATGGTCTTAGCAACCCAAGGTGCCGGACGTTTGAGTTTGGATCATCTTTTTTTCAACAAAGCTTGAATCTACGCAGAGGCAGCTTTGTTGTTCTCAGTCGGACGAAAACTGATGAGAAACTTGCTTGTGTTGCCTTGGCTGGTAACAGATATATTACCCTGAAGCTGCTGTGTCAAGATACTCTTGACAAGGTAGAGTCCCAGACCCTTTCCGTTTTTTTCCTGCTTTGTCGAGTAGTACGGCTCAAAAATGTGTTCAATGGCGTCTTTATCGATACCACCGGCATTGTCTTCGACTAAAATATTGACTTTTTTGTTTTGAAAAAAAGAGGTGATGTTTATGTGCGCATCTTTGATACCGTTTCGCGCAAAAGCCTCTCTTGCGTTTACAATGAGATTGGTGAGGACTTGGATCAGGAGGTTTTGGACGTAAAAGACAGGCTTCATCTCATCCAGTCTCAAGCTAAGTTTTATATTGTGTTGTTGCAAGTCCTCTTTTATCAGTTCCTTTGCTTCGCGTATCGCATCATTTGGATCGCTGAGACTAGGGGTGTCACCTGTTTTAAAGAACTCTCTGAAGCTAGTGATCATCCGTGAAAGCTCATTTGTATGCTGATTGATGCTTTGCAGGGATTTCTTCAGGTCTGCATCGCTTAGGACAGAGAGTTCTTTTTGGGCTTGCAAGGTACCGATAATCGCGGTGATGATACCTAAAGGTTGGCGCCACTGGTGTGCCAGCATCCCAATGATCTCTTCCATGATATCAAAACGCGAATGCTGCAGAATAAAGTCATCTTTTTCCTGACTCTGCAAAATAGTCGTTATACGGGCAATCAGCTCGATCCGATTGACAGGTTTTCTGACAAAATCAGCGGCACCCAGTTCAAAACTTCTTTTGAGTGTGTCGTCATCGTCTTCGGCTGTGATGATGACGATAGGGACATGAGAATATTTTGGATTGGCCTTGATCGCTTCAGTCGCCTCCAGACCGTCTATCTCTGACATGATGATATCCATCAACACAATGTTGATATCTTCGTTCTCCAAGATATCGTACGCTTCTATAGCTGATGCTGCATGGTGTATATTAAGAAACCCTTCCTCATCAAGCACAGCTTCCATCAAGAGTCTGTTGGCTGCGTTGTTATCGACAATCAATATATTCTTGTTGTGGATGGGACGGTGTGATACCATGACTGTTACTTCCTAAGGATTTTGTAGGATTATACTAACGACATCACTATTAAATAAACGTAAAATTAAAAGGTTAGCGGTGTTTATACATGGTACATTCACCTGCATTTGTGGGTGGGTTGTCTCTGAGGTAGGTAAGGTCTTCTTTTGTCTGTTCAAGTACGCGTTTTTGCTGAAGCAGCGGTAGCATTTTCTCATTTTTAGTGGTCATATCCATGTTTAAGTCCATGACATAGGCCTCAACTTCCTTATCCAGATCGTCCAGTGCCATTTGTATATACTCAAGTGATTTCATTTGTATCCTTTAAAACAGAGTCGGTTCAAGTGCTTTGAGTTTAAAGCTTCTTCGGTGGATAGGGCAATATCCGTGTTGTTTGATAGCATCCACGTGGGCCTTTGTCCCGTATCCCTTGTGCCCCTCAAAGCCATATTGGGGAAACTCTTTAGCGAATTCTACCATCTCTCTATCACGAGTTACTTTAGCTAAGATAGATGCCGCAGAAACTTCAGGAATCTCTGCGTCAGCTTTGATCATTGTTCGCAATCCCATAACACCGAAGGTAGAGTTTCCGTCAAAGAGAAAGTCATCACTTTTCAAATGTTTCATGATACTCTCCAAACCTGATGAGAGGCACTTTGAGATTCCTATCTCATCGATCTCTTGCGCCGTGAACTTCACAATATGGTAATCAGAGTTTTCAATGATTACAGGAAAAAGTCTTTCCCGTTTTTTTTCACTGAGTTGCTTGGAGTCATTTAACCCGGGTATATCTTGGTGCAAGATAACGCCAGCCATTACCAAAGCTCCAGCTATCGGTCCGCGGCCGGCTTCATCAATTCCGCATAAGCTCATAATCTCTCTCCTGTTGGTACCGCTTGGTGTTTGAGGTTGAAAGTCTGTTGATAGGCGATGAAGAACCCAATCGTCCTTTTTACTTTCTGTCTTTCATCTTCGCTCAATGCGCTTGTCTCCAGCCAAAGGAGCATCTGTGCAAAAGACCAGTTCAGTTTTTGCCCGGAATAGGACTGATCCCACTGTTTCAGTGCGGGAAGGATCTCTTGTTGTTTGATGGCCAGCTCAAGAATGTTTAACATATCATAGATAATCAAAACACTCTTCTCTTGTGCAAACATTTTGCAAAAGCCTTCCTTGTCTTGTACGCTTAGTGACGTTGGCTCAATCATAGATATCTCATAATAGTTTAAAAAATGACGTGGGTCTTTTGGAAGGAGGCTATAAACCTTTTCGAAGACCTCTGCAGCTTTTTTGTAAGCCCGCTCTTCCCAATACAATAATCCAAGTCGGTTCAAGACCTCTGTATTAGCATTGTCATGCTGCAGAGCATGTTCATAGTGCATGATGGCCTGCGCTGTCTCTCCTAGTTCTAGATCTACGTGGGCAAGCGAGGTATACCCTTCTGCCGTGGGGTGGAGTTGTACAGATCGCGCGTAATGCTCTTGTGATTTTTTGTAATTGTGTTTCTGTGAATAAACAAGCCCCATGGCACTATGTGCTGCAGAAGAGTTTGGATTTAAGCGGAGAGCATGTTGATTG
>JBFEXN010000116.1:0-5386 GCA_041562655.1 Sulfurimonadaceae bacterium | reverse complement strand
TTCCAGACAGTCCGACTATATAGAGGCAAGATGTGAAAAAAATATTCTCTCTCATTCTTATTTTCTCTGTTTTTCTTTACGCCGATGAGGCAAGGGATATCATCCAAAAAGTTGACAATAATATACGCGGAAAAAACATCTATATTCGACTGAGTATGAAAGTCGTTGCCTTGGGACATGAAAGAATCATGCAGATGGAGAACTGGTCGCAGGGAAGTAAGAAAAGCTTTGTAAAGGTCTTGTACCCACCCAAGGACAGAGGCATCACCTTTTTAAGTCTTGAGAATCAGATGTGGCAGTATGTACCAAAGATCGAGAGGATCATCAAGATACCACCCTCGATGATGCTGCAAAACTGGATGGGAAGTGATATTACCAATGATGATGTGGTCAAGCAGAGCTCGATTGTAGAGGACTATGATGCGAAGATAATCAAAAAAGAAGGCACGCTCGTCACTATCGAACTTATTCCCAAAGAGGATGCTCCTGTTGTCTGGGGAAAAGTGGTCGTACATATAGACACGCAGACATATACGTCCAAGAAAGATGTCTTCTATGATGAAGATGGCAAAGAGGTGAGATACTTTTTATATGATAGGGTCAGGAAGTTTGGTGCCTATTATCTTCCCACTTACTGGAGAGTTCAGGCAAGTGATAAAGAAGATAGGTTTACCGAGATCACCTTGGATGAGGTGATATATGACGAGGATATCTCACCACAGTATTTTACAAAGAGTGCTTTGAAAAGGTTCTCAAGATGAAGGTAAGAGATGTTTGACTTTGCTCTGAAAAACATCTTCTTTTACAGAGGTCGCTCTATAACGACCTTTATACTGACCTTTCTCTCAACCATACTATTCGTCGTCTTTGTATCCTGGCAAGACGGTTCTCACAACTCTATGCTTGAGAATTCGCTGAAGGTGTATACGGGGGCCATCGAGATCTATCATAAAGATTATCGAGATCTTGGAGGGAACGAATACCTTATTCGTGATGCCAAAACGATTACAGACAAGCTAGCTAAGATTGAGGGCATTGAGGCCTTTAGTACACGATATGAGACCTATGGACTTCTTTCGAGCAGGGAATATTCCGCAGCATCCATGATAGCCGGAGTAGAACCTGATAAAGAAAAGGTCTTGAGCTCTATTGCCCTGGCACGTAGAGAGGGTGAGTTTTTGAACGAAGATGCAGGAAACTGCCTTTATCTGGGTACTGAGTTGGCACAGAAACTAAAGCTAGGTGTGGGTGAAGAAGTGAGCTTTGTCGGAGCGGCAAGTGATGATTCCTTTGCCGCGGATATCTTCAGGGTTTGCGGGACCTTTAAGACAGGTTCGTTTGAGTTTGACTCTAGTGCTTCTTTCGTGAGTAGATCATACTTTGACAAATTGATGTATGCGCAGAACAAAGCCTCGTATATTACTCTCAAGGTCAAGGACTTGGATGAGGTAGAGAGGGTGAACAGTGCCATCATCAAGGCCTTGGATGACAAGGACTTAGAGTCACTGACATGGAAGACCCTGATGAAGAGTATGGTAGAGGCGATGGAGGTGGACAATGTCTTTGGCTATATCTCTCTTTCCCTGTTTTTGGTGGTCATCTTCTTTGTCATCATGATCTATGGTTTTATCAATGTGAGCTCTCGTATCAAAGAGTTTGGTGTTCTACGCTGTATTGGCCTGAGTAAGTCTAATATATTCTCTTTGCTTGTTTATGAGATCATCATACTCTCCACTCTTGCAGTGCTCTTTGCCGGGCCGATTTCGGCTTTTATCTGTTACTATTATAGTATCAACCCTGTGGTCATAGAAGGCATCGCTGAGACGTATAAGGATTATGGCATCATCTCAGATGAGATCCCTTTTGACTTTGACCCATGGACGATGTCTTGGAATATTGGCGTGATCTATCTGCTAAACTTTTTGAGCGTACTTTATCCCTATTTTTATATCAACTCCTTCAGACCGATTGAGGCAACGCGGCATGTATAGATTGCTTTTGAAGATGGCATGGAAAAACTCATTCTTAAGACCTGCCCGTACACTTCTGGTCATTATGATGATAGCGGTCAGTATGAGTATGATGCTTGGACTCCAGGGGCTTTATGACGGGATGCTCAAGAACATGATCGACAAGAACAAAAGAAGTGACAGTGGTGATGTCAGTCTGTATGCCAAAGCGTACAGGATAGAGAAAGACCTGAAATACAGGATAAAAAATGCGGATACCATCAAGAAAGATCTTGAGAATATTGATGGCGTCAAAGCTGTTGTCTCAAGGATCAAAGCAGATGGCCTGATATCGACGGCAAGGAAGTCATCTTTTGCTTCCATCTATGGGATTGACCTAAAGGAAGAGGAGCGTTTCGGAAGCTTCAGTGGGTTTTTAAAAGAGGGCGAACTGGATCTGGAAAAACGGGGTGCAATCATAGGGCTGGAATTGGCCAAGACATTGAAGGTGCATGTAGGCTCCAAACTTGTCTTTTCTACGCAAGATAGCTTGGGTGAGATAAACTCCATAGCACTGAGGATAAGAGGTGTCGTACAGACCACGAACATCCTGTTGGATAATGGTGCAATATTCGTCAATGCTGATGAAGTGTATACGTTCTTGGGCATAAGTTCAAGTGAAGCCGTTCAGATAGCGGTCATGGGTGAGGACAAGGGTCTGTATGATATGTTGAAGAATAGATATACAGAGCTTGATGTCAAACGTTTTTTAGAGTTGCAGCCGATGATACAACAGATGCAGGATATCATGGTCATATTTAATTCGATCACTTTTTTTATCGTGATGAGTGTCGTTTTTGTCGGGATCTTCGGTGTTATGTATGTCTCTGTCCTGGATAGAATACGTGAATTTGGCATTGTCCTTGGTATCGGGATGGCGTACAGATACATAAGAATGCAAATATTCATGGAAGCGATCTTTGTCGGTCTGCTGGGTTACCTTGGAGGGGCTGTCCTTGGTAGCATCCTTTTGATATATCTAAGAGACTACGGGCTTGATCTGAGTGCATTTTCCGATGCCCTAGAGATGTGGGGTTATGAGGCGATCATTATGGGTACGATAAAAGCCTCCTATTTTACAAGCACTTTCGTTGCTATAATCACTGCTTCATCCCTAAGCATACTGATACCGCTGAGAAAGATTAAAAAACTAAATCCTATTGAAGTGATCAAGGCTGAAAAATGATAAGACTCGAAAAGGTGAATAAGTATTTTTACAAAGACGAACCCAGAGAGGTTCATGCTCTTCGTGATATTGACCTTAGTATAGAAGATGGAGAATTCTCATTGTTAAGTGGCCCTTCCGGCTGTGGAAAGACGACGCTGCTTAATGCTATCGGTGCATTGGACAGTATAGACAGTGGCAGGATATATCTAGACAACAAAGAGATAAGTTCTCTGGGGGAGGACCAAAGAACCAAACTGCGACTCAATGATATGGGATTTGTGTTCCAGGCGTATAACCTTGTCCCTGTGCTCAACGTTGAGGAGAACATAGGCTTCGTGATGAAGCTACGTGGCTTCGATGAGGATACTATTAAAAGACGAGTCTCAGAAGTCGCAAAGATGCTGGAAATAGATGATAAACTTAAGTCTCTTCCCAATGCCCTTAGTGGAGGACAACAGCAAAGGGTTGCAGTCGCGCGTGCAGTTGCGGCCAAGCCTAAGATCATTTTGGCAGATGAACCTACGGCTAATCTTGACTCCAAGAACTCCCAGGCTCTTATGGAGATGATGAAGGAGCTAAACGAGAAAGAGGGAATAAGCATTTTGTTTGCCTCACATGACGAATATGTATTAGAGAGTGTCAGGCGTGTGATCAAGCTGAATGATGGAATGATTGTTGATGCTCAATAAAACGGTATTGCTATGTCTATTGTCTTTGCATACCCTCTATGCTGAATTTGATTACACCATCAGCAATACAAATCTCACCCTCTCTCAAGACTCTATTCTTCCTGCCGAGAGTAAGGAGTATGTTTACAACTATGACCGTTTGCGTTTTAGGGGGAATTATTCAAAAGAACGTTACTTTGGTACGATTATTGCCGATGTCGTCAATTATCTCGGGCACGAGTATATCAATTCTATCTCATATATCTATGCAAAAGGCCAAGTATCAGACACTCCTTTTAAGACACAGACATCTTTTCATAACTATTATGAGGGTGAGGCATATGCAAAGCTTTACAGGTTGTATGGGGGGTATGAGGATGATGATAACAGGATCGTACTGGGTCTGCAAAACATAACGATGGGGGTAGGTCGGATATGGACCCCGAGTAACGTGTTTAATCCTCGTAATGTTTATGCCGTGGAACCTGATGAGGTTTTCGGCGTAGCAGCACTTACTTATACACGGCATCTTAATGAGACCTCTAAACTGACGGCGGTGGTCTCTCAAAAAAAAGACAAAAGCTATAAATATGCAGCGCGGTATAAAAGTTTTTTAGAGTTTACGGATGTAGCAGTAGATATTATCAGTTCAGATGAGACCAAGATGCTTGCTTATGAGTTGGAGGGAAATTTGGCTGATACGGGTATAGAACTTAGGTCCGAAGGTGCCTATATGAAGAGTACACTGAAGAGCTCTTCCGTTCAAGAAGATGAGAAAGAGTTCTTTCAAGGAATCATCGGTGCTGATTACGGGTTTGAGAACGGACTGACTCTTGTCACCGAGGCCCTCTACAGTTCGGAGTCGTTCAACTATGATGAGATCTTTTTAAACCTTGATTCGGAGATAGTTCAAAATCTTCATTTTTCAAAGTTCTATCTCGGCACAACACTTCACTATAGCTTTAATATCTTTTTGGATGCTTCGATTATGTATATTGAAAGCTTTGGACAGCATAACTCACGCTTTATCTCACCAACCATAGAATACACCTTGAATGACTTTAACTCGTTCACTGTGGGTGCTATGATTCAAGATGGAGATAAAGGAAGTGAGTTTGGAGAGCTCGGGAACAGTTACTATTTTAAGTATGTCCTTTCTTTTTGAAGTGTGTCATGTCCTTCGGATGAAAGATGGGACGCATCCGAATTGGCGATATGAGGCAGGCTTTTAAATTTAATAAAAATTCGATATAATTTCAAACTCATTTTACACAACTGTGTAGAGTAATATATACGAAAGGTCAAATCGATGCCAAAAATGAAATCTGTAAAAGGCGCTGTAAAGCGTTTTAAGGTTAAGAAAAATGGTCAAATCAAGCGCGGAACTGCGTATAGAAGCCACATTCTAACTAAACAAGATGCTGGTACTCGTCGTGAGCAAAACACTCCAAAAGTGGTTGCTAAAGTAGACGCTGCTAACATCAAAGCAATGATCAACTAGAACATCCGTTCTTTAGGTCCAACAAATTCTCCGCAAAAAG
>JBFEXN010000115.1:0-5387 GCA_041562655.1 Sulfurimonadaceae bacterium | reverse complement strand
GTATGGTTAAGGTCTTCACGTTTAAAGTAGACTTTTGCACCCAGCTCATCAGAGATGTTTTGCGCAAAATACAGTGGGGAAGGACGCCCTACATAGTCTTTGAGGTAGTAATGCACCTCTTTCCAAAACGCTTCATCATGTCGCAGTTCTTCGTAGATCTCTTTGAGCTCTAAAAGAGCAGGCATCAGTGTCTCGGGAACATAACGACCACCAAAGGCAACACTGTTTTCACTAAAGGTACCGAAATGACCGTTCTCATCCGGATCAAATTTACTTTTTGAAGGAATATACACTAAGCTTCTCCTAGAACACTATATACAGGTGATATCTGTTGAAGTTTTTCACTTCCACCAAGAAAGTCCAAGCTCATTATGAAGCATGACTCAACACATTTACCACCCGACTTTTCAATGAGGCTGGCAGCTGCAAAAGCTGTCCCTCCCGTTGCGATAAGATCATCTATCAGCAGTACACGGGCATTTTTAATATCTCTAAAGGCATCGATGTGGATCTCGACCTCATCGAACCCATACTCCAAGGCATATTTTTCAGAGATGGTCGTATAAGGAAGCTTTCCTTTCTTGCGAATAGGAACGAAGCCAAGACCGAGGTCCCGAGCAAGAGCCGAACCGAAAATAAATCCGCGAGCATCGATGCCTGCAATAAAGTCCAAGTTCATATCTTTATAGCGTTCCTTGAGGTGGTCCATAAGAAGAGCAAATGCTTGAGCATCATTAAGAATTGTAGTGATATCCTTGAAAATAATTCCTGGCTGAGGAAAGTTAGGGATCTCTCTGATAGCATCTACAATGATTCTTTTGTCTTCATCTTTTAGCATAACAGTAACCTTTGTATAGTTTATAATAGCGCATCAATACGACCCTCTAGGTCCTTGATCTTTGTTTTTAATTTATCTGTTTCAACACGGTGCTGAGAATTCCTCTGCTTAAGGACTTTAAGCTCGTTTCTTAGTTTGCTCAGTTCGTCCGTAAGGATGTCAACATTACCCAAAGAGCGCTGCAGTTGGATCTGGTACTTCCTGATCAATATCTCTGCCTCTTTAAGGGTGAGCTTCATCAGATCATTACTCTTTTGTTCTTTGTGAGTGATGTTCTTAAAGTAAAACATCTTAACGAATAAAAAGACTGCTGCTAATGTGACAAAGCTTAGTAATGACCATTCAAAAAACATAGAGATCCTTAATTTATAGTTCTGACGTCGGATTAGCCCTTGATGGCTTCGATCTTCTCAACACGACCAGCATGACGGCCGCCTTCAAACTCGCCTTCACACCAGGCATCGATGATAGACTCAGCGACACCGACACCGACAATACGTTCCCCAAAGCATAATACATTCCCATTATTGTGCTGACGGCCCATACGCGCTGTATAAGCATCATGACAGAGTGCTGCACGAATACCGTGATGACGGTTGGCTGCCATACTCATACCAATTCCAGATCCGCAGATCAGTACGCCCATGCTTCCTTCGTCTTCTAGGACTGCTTCGCAAAGTTTGACCGCATAGTCTGGATAGTCTACGCGGTCTTTTGTGTTTGGACCCAGGTCAATGACCTCATAGCCTTTGGCTTTTAGGTATTCACAAGTGTGGTTTTTTAGATCGATTCCCGCGTGATCTGTTGCAACATAGTATTTCATAATATTTCTCCCTAGCTTAGTAATAGTTTCAATAGATACTGAACTGGCATAGCCAATACAATATTTCGAATTGGATCAACAACAAGCATTACGATGACGATGATCATACCGTAAGGCTCCATTTTGATGAAGAACTCTGCGATTTTTACCAGTCTGAGTTTCAGGCTCAAGTACGTGATAAAATGGGCGCCGTCGAACTGTGGGACAGGTAAAAGGTTGAAAACGGCCAATACGACGTTGATGATCAGCAACATCCAGATGAAATAGAGCATAATGAACTGATCAGCATTGTCGATAAGGTCGTGGATACCCAAACCTTGAGGCATCAGTCCCTTAAAGGCAATGGATGCGATGATTGCTACAACAAGGTTGTAAGCGATACCGGCAAGCGAGACCTGCATGGCTGCATTGTAGCCCCCATTATCAATAACGGTGCGGGTGTTGATGGGTACCGGTTTCGCCCATCCAAAAAGCAGACCTGAACTTGCACCGAAAAGCATAGGGATAAAATACATCATTGCTGGTACGATTATCGTTCCAAAGAAGTCGATATGAACAATAGGATTTAAACTTAGACGCCCCATGTTTTTTGCTGTATTGTCACCATATTTATATGCGACCCATCCATGCATGATCTCATGCCCGACAATAGCGATGACCAAAGCAGCGATAGCCGTTACTATCTTGATGATATCAATCGTTTCCAATTAAAAGATACCTTTTTCGCGTTTAATGTCTTCTGCCTCAGAGCGTTTTATATATTCCATTCCCTCTAGGTCTGTCGGTGTTTTACCCATTCTATCCCAGCGAATCTCGTAGTCATCGTTGATACTAAAGTATACAAACCACGGAGTACCTTCGATAAGACCATAAGGAACGGTTCCCCAAAAACGACTGTCATTTGAATGGTCACGGTTGTCACCCATCATAAAGTATTCATTTTCCGGAACCTTAATAGGAGGCGTGAAGAAAATCGGCATATGGCTGCTTCCATCGTTGATGACAGCATCATCATGATGGATGCCAGGGTGTGCAGAAACGTAGGGATTCTTCACAAAAAGTTGATCGAAGGCTACGATTATCTGCTCTTGTGGATAGTTCTTCTTTATAAACTCATCCCCCTCGCTGGGATGAAGGTACAGGTTCTTATCATGGACAAAGAGTATGTCTCCTGGTAAGCCCACACATCGTTTGACAAAGTGAATACTTTGGTTCTGCGGATATCTAAAGATGACGATATCGCCTCGTTCAGGTTTGTCACCGTCTATGATGTGTCCGTCAGTACCCGGAATAAGCGGGATCTCTAAAAAAGGAAGATGGGGCGTAGAGATACCATAAGCGAACTTCTTGGCAAAAAGGTGGTCTCCGACGAGAAGTGAGTACTTCATCGAGCCACTAGGTATTCTAAATGCCTGTGCGATAAAAAATATGACTAGTAAAACAATGATGATCGTGCCTGTCCACGAGTTAGAGAACTTGTAGGCTTTAAGGGCAAAATCTTTGGCTTTTTCTTTCATCTGACTTCTTTCTTCTCTCTTGTGCACAAGAGTTGTTTATATTATTGGTTTATTTGACGTTTCTTCGCCGATTCAAGTGTGTTGCGAAGTAGCATAGCGATTGTCATCGGACCGACGCCACCTGGTACAGGAGTGATGTAAGAAGCTTTTTTACTGACATTCTCATAATCCACATCTCCTACCAAACGTCCGTCTTCGGTACGGTTGATACCGATATCGATGATGATAGCACCTTCTTTGACCATATCTTCTGTGATTAGGTTGATCACGCCCACACCCACTAGAAGGATGTCTGCTTCTAAGGTATGCGCCTTTAAGTCTTTTGTATAGATATGACAAATATCGACAGTAGCATTAGCATTGAGAAGAAGGCTTGCCATTGGTTTACCTACGATGTTTGAAGCACCGACAACGCACGCGTTCATCCCCTGTACATCAATGTTGTACTCTTCTAGCAGTTTCATAACACCCAGTGGCGTACATGGGACAAAGCCATCTAGACCGGTCGTGAGGCGACCGACGTTAAAAGGGTGGAAGCCATCTACGTCTTTATGCGGCGCAACGAGCTCCAAGAGTTTTGTTGTGTCAATCTGTGGAGGAAGAGGCAGTTGAATAAGGATCCCGTCAATATTTGGGTTCAAGTTCATCATCTCTATCGTCTTCTCAATGGCATCTTGGGAGATGTCGGCCGGCATCTCATGTGTCACAGAATAAAATCCTACAGCATCACACGACTTTTTCTTCATGGACACATAGGCGTGGCTGGCAGGATCATTTCCCACAAGGATAACAGCAAGCCCCGGAACACGGCCTGTCTCATTCTTAAGTTGCGTTACTTCTGCCGCAATATTTTCTTTAATTTTCGATGAAAGTGCTTTACCATCAAGAATCTGCATCAAAACCTCTTTAGAATATTTTTGATATGATACCGTATTACACTAAAAGGGCGCTTTGAATGAGGGTTTGCTTTCTACTTTTACTACTAACCGTAACGATTTTTGCCAAAGAGAAAGACTCGTTTATCACAGAGCAGGAATATGGCGAGCATCTGTACAAAAATCCTCGTGGTATAGGATGTGACAAGTGTCATGGCAAACGTGGGGAGGGCACAGTGATCGCAAAGTATGCGGATAAGGGTGTACCCAAAGAACTTAAAACGTATGAGATAAATTCGATTGATTTTGGAGCGTTTAGGCTTGCCCTTCAAGAGCGACGTGGGGTCATGCCGAAATATTTTCTTACCCCGCAGGAGATAAAAGCCCTTTACTCTTACCTTCACAAGGATAAATAGATGTTCATCCCGCAGATTGAGAGCTTACAAAAGATTGTAGATGAGAATGACATAGAAGCCTTTGGCCCACTCTTGAAGCCTGCGGGCCGTATTCAAAACAGAACACAACACTTTAGGTCAGCCCTTATGCTCTCTGCGCATAACCTAAAGCATCTGTTAAAGATAGAAACACTTAATAGTGACTGCGTGATCTTGAACCTGGAAGACGGTGTGTCGCGTGAAAAAAAGCCTATGGCTCTGCGCCTGGCTGCTTACTTCTTGTCTAAGATCCATCAAAGTCCAAAGAAGTTTGTTGTAAGAGTCAATGCCATAGACGAGGGAGGGATGGAAGAGATAGCGTTTTTAAACGCTTACAGACCCGATGCCATACGAGTGCCAAAGATACGAACATCAGCAGAGATTGAGCAGGTGCTAAAGGTACTTGATGAGAGTATTGAACTGCATCTCAGTATTGAGACAAAAGAGGCATTTTCCAACCTAAAGACATTTCAGAGAAATGGTAGGATCAGGGCAGTGTATCTTGGTGCCTTAGACCTTCTTGCGGACTTGGGACTGCCTCAGAGTATCATTGTGCCTGAAAATCCGACCATGCACTATCTTCTTGCAGAATTTTTAGTGTCTGCAAGGACTATCGGTGCACATCCTGTGTCATTCGTATACCAAGACTATCAAAACATGCAAGAGTTTCAGCGCTGGTTGCAGCTTGAAAAGATGATGGGATTTAATGCAAAAGGCTGTGTCTCACCGACCCAAGCAGATGAAGTCATGAAGATATTTGAATTAAAAGATGACGAGCTTGAAAGGGCCCACTATATCATTGAGCTCTTTGAAAAGATGAGAGAGAAAGGTGTCACCGGCTTTTCCGATGAAAAATACGGTTTTATTGATGAACCGATTTATAAGGGTGCTCTTAAGGTC
>JBFEXN010000114.1:0-5432 GCA_041562655.1 Sulfurimonadaceae bacterium | reverse complement strand
TGCCGGTTTTAAAACGGATTGGGATAGGTATCACACGAGAAAAGTCCACCGTATTGATATGGGGTGGGTTGAGAGGTGCGGTCTCCTTGTCTATGGCTTTGAGCCTGGCTCAGGATAGTAATGTCCCTCCCGAACTGGGAGCTCAGATCTTATTTTTAACAGCGGGAATCGTTGTTCTGACGATCGTGATCAATGGTTCGACTATGGAGTGGCTTTTGCACCTATTGGGACTGGACAAACTTCCTGCTGCAAAAGCGGCATCTGTGTATAAAGCGGCTGAAGGCGTACATGAGCAGATGGAAGAGTTTTTGGATAAGTTTAATCAAAATATCTTTTTCAACACTATCCCCAAACAAAAACTTGAGTCCTACATCGAGGAAGTAAAAAACGAGAGTTCCAGTAGTAAGCAGGTCGATGAAGATATCAACATAGCTTTTATGAGACGTTTGTTGGAGATTGAGAGAAGTTCCTATTGGAAACAGTTTGAAAACGGGTATATCGGCCGTAATGCCGCAAACGCACTCTCTTCATCCGTTGAAGAAGCCCTGGATAATGAACCTGTGATCTATCCAAGAAAAACCTTGATAAAAAACTTTGGTTTGCCACTGCCGCCTTACTGGATGCTTCATCTTCCTTTTCTTAGAAAAAGGGTGGAATCATGGATATTTACACGATTATCTCTCAACTATGATATTGTTCGAGGTTTTGTCGAGGCACAGGATGAGATGAAGAGACATGTAGATGCTCTGGCTCCTTCTGAAGAGATGAAAGATATATCAAAGGCTATGATGGACAAAAACCGTTACGCCGCTTTTTGAGTTTATTAAAATGATTGAAGCTGAATATGCTTCATTGATAGCCTCTTTACAGCTCAGTTCAGCT
Organism: Sulfurimonadaceae bacterium; assembly: GCA_041562655.1. GTDB lineage: Bacteria > Campylobacterota > Campylobacteria > Campylobacterales > Sulfurimonadaceae. Next base: position 4,550 of record JBFEXN010000114.1, on the reverse strand, counting down.
CGAAGACTGATTTTGAACCATGAGCGTTCATTGATATGGAAGATGCAACGAGAAGGTGTTTTGGAAGAGGCAGAAGCGCAGAGGCTTATTCAGGTGATAGAAGAAAAAATGAAAGTAAAGAGCTAGTAGAACTTACTAACATATATAGGATTATGGGGTAAGGAAAAAGGTTGTTTAGACCTTTTTACGTTCGATATGTTTTAAATAATAGTTGTTGATATGTTCATGATGTGCATAGTTCTTCGCATCACGAATACTGAAAAACAAACCTCTGAACCTTCCTTTATGATCAATCAAATAAATACTTTGCATCATCACTCCTCATATTCGATGCTAACAGTCTATGGTGTAATTGTGTTGCTATTGTGTGATTGAACGCTTGAGAGAGATTGGAAAGGGGATTTATGTATTGTAAGCTTTTTCAAAAGCAGCTTCGTTCCAGGAACGAAGAATCTTTCCTTTGACGACAAGAAGCGGTATCTTTTTCCCACCCATCGCCAGAAACTTCTTTTCGGAACTTTTCGATTTTTCAAGATTATACTCAGTGAATTTGATCTTATGCAACTTCATGTACATCTTGGCATCCTGGCAATGCGGGCAAAAAGAGGCGGTATAGATCTCTACGCCAGAGGACTTGGACTTTGAAGCGGCCTGCTTGTGTTGTGCTCTGGCTTTGGATGAGTTGGAGTTCTGATTACCATTGAACTTCCTGTTGTTTGTACGACGTGCCATTACATACCGAAAGAGATAAGTATAAGTTTCATCACAAGGGCAGTAAGAACGCCTGCAGCCACACCGGCAACCACGTCATCACCCATCACGCCTAAACCACCCTTGGCATCTCTGTCTAGACGGCCAATGATAGAAGGTTTAGCAATATCAAAATACCGAAAAAAAGCGAAGCTCAATATGATTGACAGCCAAAGGCTCCAGTGCCCGACAAGATCTGCATAGGCCTCAAAAGGTATTTGTGTCAGAGGTGCGATCGCAATACTCAGACTGATCCACATTCCCGCGAGTTCATCGATGACGATATGTTTGTTGTCGTGTATACCACCGGCAGATTCATAGTCATTGACAAGTTTGTACCCCGCTACCGTCGCTAGAAGAGCGCCAAGGAAGAGCGTGGTGGAGTCAAGGTAAGTCAATATAGCAATACCTAAGATTAACGAGACAAAAGAGCCTACGGTTCCGGGTGCCTTAGGTGACATTCCGCTATATCCAACGGTAAGTAAAAACCAGTTCATTTTTTTTCCTATGTAAGTGATGTAGTCTGATAAAGTTTCATCAGCTCGATATAAAAGTCTTTTTCACTGTGTTCTTCAAGCAATCCAGTGATAGGCAAGATGTCGTAGTACAGTTTTTCAAGGTTTTTGAACCGTTCAGGAAAAAGTTTTGACAAGATCAGGGCAGATATCTCTTTACGCATTAACACAGCGGGTGGGAGAAGCCCTAGCTTTAAAAGTTCCAATATCGATTCTGAGTGGTACGAAATATGATGATGCTGGCCGTGTGGACAAGTCTGTGTAGAGACCAATGTTTTACATTCGTTGCAGTAAACGTATTCTGCGGCAATGTTGATATCGATATTGATACCCACCAATTTGTCAACGATGGACTTATGCGAATTTTGATCGTAATACATACCAACACCCGCGTGGTTTTGGCCAATTGTAAGCGCATTACATCCATAGTTTTTAGCGACAATAGCATCGATTAGGACTTCATTATAACCAGCAAAGATATAGGAGCTCTCTAAAGGAATGAGAAGGACACGGTTCTTTGGCAAAAAGTGGGTGATAAAATACTCCAGACTTTCATGCCGTGTGGCATATTCAAGATCTCTCTCATGGTACGGCTTAAGCAAGAAGATAACAATAAGGTCTGTCTTTTCAAGTGTTTGTCTGATGAGTCGTTCATGGGCGCGATGCAGGGGATTGCCTGCCATCATGATTGCTGTTGTGTGTTGTGCACCTAAACGGGCTTTTGCCTCATCGATAATCTCTTTACTAATGTCCAAGATGCTGTGATCGATCTCATAGGCACCGCTGATTGCGTGTTTGCCTAGACGCTCATACGTATTTTGCACACCTGGATGTGAGAGATCATCTGTTCCGTATATTTGACGGACACGTTCACGTGGATTGATCTCAAATATCTCATCTACGATGATGTGACCGAAGTGCTTCTTGTCAACAAAGAGTTCTAGCTGCTCACCTTTTTGTGCAGATGACAACACTTCTTCGTTTATTTTTCCGCTTGGTGAAAGAATAAATGGGAAAGGAAAGGTCTTTCCATTGACAAGACCGGTCTTTAAGACCTCCATGGTCTCAGTCTTGTTCATAAGGGATGTAACGGGATTAAGAAGGCCTGCTTTGACGATACGAAGCGCAGAAGCGGCTTCTTGGTCCAGGTGAAGTTCTCTATTTTTTCTTGATGATTCCATATTTTTTTCTCTTTTCCCAGAGGCTTTTTCGAGATATCCCTAGTTTTTTTGATAGTTCAGTGTCAGGGAACTTGTGCTGATAATTTAACACAATATATTTGACATAGTCTTCGATTGGCAAGATATCTCCTTGTTCGATGACCTTGTTGTCACTTTTCATCTCAACTGTTTTATAAGGAACCTCTTCAATGACATCTGTACTTGAGACAATGACACTTTTACCTTCAATGAGGTCCAAGAAAGGTTTTTTATCAGTCTTCTTAAGCGCTTGATAGTCTGTGATATAGGTTAGCCGTTCAGGATTAAGTCCGGCAATGTCATCAAGAGTACGCAAAGAGGCCAATGAAAGAAAGTGTAAAGGAGAACTACAGCGGCTTAATAGTTTAAAGGCAAAGGCATCTGCATATTTTTGGTAATTCGAAAAGACAAAGATAGACAGGTCTGCTTTTTCAAAGTCACAGTCAACATTCACTGAGGAGAAAGAGTGCTCGATATAACGTTTAAAGGTAGCATTCTGGCGTTTTAGTTGCTCATAGTCTTGGAAGTGATCGATCTTTCGAATAAGCTCTTCAATCATAAAAGGCTTGAGGATGTAGTCTTTTGCACCCGCTTTTAGAGGTTTTGAAACAGTGTCATTACTTACATATGAGATCATTAGGATGACTACGGCATCTTTATAGGCATCGATGACAGGATAGAAGTCCTGCCCTGAGATATTTGTTGAAAGAAGCACAACATCATACGGTTCGTTACGTAAAGCATCTTTAGTTGTTGATGCAAGGTCACATACATGTCCAAGGTCACTCAGTTTTGCAGCAATACTTTGTGCAAGATAAATCTCATTTTCAATAATCAAAATTTTCATAAATTAGTCCAGTCTAGATATTTCAAGCTTGCGCTGCTTTGTACGGCAACACCTTCTTTGCGGCCAATAAAGCCAAGTTTTTCCGTTGTCGTCGCTTTTATGTTGCATAAAAACGGCTCGATTTCCAAGATCTCTGCCAAGGTAGAACGCATCTTTGCCTTGTACTCGCTCAACCTCGGTGTCTGTGCGATGATAGTCACATCGACGTTGACAATGACAAACCCGCAATGATGCAAACGTCTAACACACTCTTTCAAGAGCAGTCTTGAATCAATGTCTTTATAGGTGTCGTCATCGTCAGGAAAGAGCGTCCCGATATCACCCATACCCGAGGCACCCAAGAGGGCGTCTATTAATGAGTGGATCGCAACATCACCGTCACTGTGTGCCTTAAACCCAAAAGGAGAATCGATTTTCACGCCACCCAAGAACATATCCTTGTTGTACTCAAAAGCATGAACGTCAAAACCATTTCCAATCAGGATGTCAGTTGATGGCGAACGCAGACAAGGAATATTGTTCATATCACTTAAACGCGTTATTTTATGAGCGGACTCATCACCTTCAACTTCTGTTCTACTTCCTCCAAAAGCGATGATAGCACTGCTCTCATCGGTAAACTCTTCGCCTGTACTAAGGGCAGTCTTTAAGACCTCACTCTTTGATAATTGCGGTGTTTGAATACGCTTCAGCTTATCTCTGTCGATATTGTTTCCCTCAAAAGAGACAGTATCATTCATACTTAAGACGGGAACAACACAATCCGCGCTGTTCTTTGCCTGGATGAGTCTTTCAATAAGTTCTTTAGGAGGACAGGCCCTGGCAATATCACTGATCATAACATAAGGAGTAGAGACATGTTTCAGAGCATTATCAAGTGATGCCTGACGTGTGTCTCCGCCTTCGATGATAGTGTGTTCACAAAAAGATCTCATGTATACAACTTCATCTTTATGAGCAGTGATAATGATCTTTGAAAAAAAATTCAACTCTTCAAATTTCTTTGTAACAAAATGCCACAAAGGTTGATGATCTACACGGAGCCACTGTTTTTTGACAGGAGAGTCAAAACGCGTAGAATTCCCAGCTGCAAGTAGAATAAGTGTTAAATCGGACAAAAATGCTCCTATTTGTAACAGGTGTTACGAAATTATACATATATAAAGCTTTCTTTTAACTTGTTTGTGTTACATTTCAAAAAATAAGTAAGATGAATTTAAAAATCATTTTGTCATATAT
>JBFEXN010000113.1:0-5494 GCA_041562655.1 Sulfurimonadaceae bacterium | reverse complement strand
GTTGGACCTGCTTTTACCCCAATTGGGTTTTTGATCCCACGCATAAACTCGATGTGCGCTTCGTCTAGCCCACGTGTTCTATCACCGATCCACAACATATGCGCCGATGTGTCATACCAGTCACCCGTCAAAGAGTCCTGGCGAGTGAAGGCTTCTTCATACTCTAAAAGAAGTGCTTCATGCGATGTATAAAAATCTGTCTCTCTTAATGTTCTGTATGTTTTGGAACTAACACCGCAGGCTTCCATAAAAGAGAGTGACTCATGAATACGATTGGCCATCTCTTCATACTTCTCTTTTAACGGAGAGTCTTTTACAAAATCCAAGTTCCAGCGGTTGACTTCATTTAAGTCTGCCAGACCACCGTTAGCGAAGGCACGTAATAGGTTTAATGTCGAAGCCGACTGATTGTAGGCTTGAAGCATGCGTTCAGGGTCCGGAGTACGAGCCTCTTCTGTAAACTCGACACTGTTGATGATGTCCCCACGGTATGATGGAAGTGTCACATCCCCAATCGTCTCAAAATCTGATGAGCGTGGTTTAGCGAACTGTCCACCCATACGACCGACCTTGACCACAGGAGAAGAACCGGCAAATGTCATGACGACAGCCATCTGCAACATCGCTTTAAAAGTATCACGAATATTGTCCGCACGAAACTCAGAAAAACTCTCTGCACAGTCTCCACCTTGGAGTAAAAAAGCCTTTCCTTGCGTCACATCAGCGAACTGTTGTTTAAGTGAACGGACTTCACCCGCAAACACCAACGGTGGAAGTTCACGAAGTTTTTGTGTAACACGCTTAAGATGATCAGCATCAGCATAAGTCGGTTGCTGTTTGATTGGAAAATCTCTCCAGCTTGATGGGTTCCAGGTACTCATTGTTTTCCTCATGTTTTCATAGGTCTTATATATCTATAACCTATAAATGTAAATAATCGCGCAAATGTTATCCAAAGCTTCCTAAAATAAGGCTAATGTAGAGCCAAAAGCTTATTTTATGCTAAAATACGTATAATTCTACAAAAAATAAGGAGCTGTTTTCGTGAACAAAGTACAAGCTGAAGAAATCATCACCTCTGCTTTTAGTGCCTTGATTGAAAAACTACATGCACAAGACGAATACAGCCCAAAGTTCCTTATCGATGACCTTCATAGCCTTGCAAAAGCATTGATCACCGACAGTAAAATACCTCTAAGTTTTCATTCCGTAGAACAAAACCTCGAATTTGAATACAAGAACATCGCACAAGAGAGTCTTCTCTCTTATGCTCATACACAAGAGTCGGTAGAACGTATCAATAAAAGACAACAAGAGTTGATCGAAGAGTCACATGCACAAAAAAGCATCAAGGTCGAGGAGATTATGCATAGTTTTTCCAGCATCCACGATCAGGTGGCAGATCAGATGAACAGTGCGAACGAGACAATCAATGCACTCCATAAACAGATCGCCATCCTGGAGAACACATCCAATCTTGACCCCTTGACACGGACTTTCAATCGTCGTGCCCTAGAGAATTATATAGACACCCTCTGCAAGATGAAAGAGAAAGTTTTTGATACCCGTATCCTTCTGATCGATATCGACGACTTTAAACAGGTAAACGACGCCTATGGCCATCTTGCCGGTGACCGGGTCCTTATGTTCTTGGGAAAACTGATCAGCAACTCTTTACGTGAGGGTGACAAGGTCTTTCGTTTTGGCGGAGAAGAGTTTCTTATCATCGTCAATCGCGCCAATGCAACTGGCTGTGAAAAGATCGCAGAGCGTATCCTAAACGGTGTACGTACAAATACACTACTGTACAAAGAGCACAAGATCAAGATCACTTTGAGTATTGGGTCAGCCATCTTCCGTGAGGACGACGATTTTGAGTCCTTTATCGAACGCGCGGACAAAGCTCTGTACAAGGCCAAAGAGAATGGCAAAGATCAACTGGTGGCGGGGTAAATGGAATTTAGTATTTTTGATTTGGTAATAGGAAGTATCATTTTACTTCTAGGTTTAAAAGGTATCCTAAACGGATTTTTCAAAGAACTCTTTGGCCTTATCGGTATTGTCGGGGGTATATTCATAGGTTCACGCGTCGCCTCAAGCGTGGGTGCTGCCCTGAGTGATGCAGTCTTTAAGTTTGAGAGCCCTGCAGCTATCAGCTTTCTCGGTTTTCTTGTCACCCTAGCTCTATTTTGGGGGAGTATGATAGGTATTGGTATACTCTTCAAGAAATTTTCAAAGATGAGTGGTCTGGGACTCATGGACAAGGTGCTTGGTTTTGTCTTTGGCAGTGGAAAGTTCTTCTTTATTGCCTCAGTCATCGTATATGCTATCTATAACTTTAAAGCTGTTCGAGAGAACTTTGATATGGAAGGAAGCATCATGTTTCCTGCTCTTGTTGAGACAGGGCGTATTATCATGCACATCGATGGCGAAAAAATTGCAGACGATATCAACAACAGTATCGATAGCGGTGTTGAAAAAGCCAAAGACATCATCCAGGATGAAGCCACAGACGAGATGCTTAAGGCTGCCAAAGTTGAAAAAGACGCCATAATCAAGACGGTGAACACCAAACTAAAAGAGAGCAACATCTCACTGCCTACGGAGGAGAAATGAGTTCACAATCATTTACATCACGCACCGTTGAGTATGAGACACTTTTAGAAGAGTTCAAGACCCTTCTCAAGAAGAATGGGGAGAAGTTTACCATTCAAAGAGAAGTCATCTTGGAGACGCTGTATGACAGTGATGAGCACCTTACACCAGAAGCGCTTCACCAACTCATCCAAAAACAGCATCCTGAGTTAAAGACGGGAATCGCGACTGTATATCGCACCTTGTCACGCCTGGAAGAGTCAGAGATCGTCACCTCTCTATCATTTGGAGCACAGGGAAAAAAGTATGAGCTTGGGGCCAAGGATCATCATGATCACATGATATGCACCGAATGCGGCAACATCACAGAGTTCGTGGATGAAGCGATCGAAGAACGTCAGCATAAGATCGCTGATGAATTCGGTTTCGAGATGAAAGACCATTCCATGCAGATCTACGGTATCTGCAAACGTTGCCAGCGCTAAGAGATGCGCTAAGAACGTAAAGTCTCCGTGACATACAATTAATTAAACAGAAGGAACAAGATTGCCATTTCAAAACCAATACGTTCAACAGCGTATCGAAAAAGCAGAGAAACTTAAAGAGCTAGGGTTCAACCCTTATCGTAATGACTCTGAACGCAACACTACTATTGCCAAATTCATCAACATCAACTCGGACGTCGAGCAGATGGAAGACAAACGTGCTGAATCCCGTTCATACACCGTAGCAGGTCGTATCAAACTTTATCGTTTAATGGGTAAGGCGAGCTTTCTAAAGATCGAAGATGAAAGCGGTATCTTACAGATATATGTTGCACGAGACAACCTACCTGAAGGTTTCTACAATGAGATCAAGAAACTTATGGAAGTCGGTGATATCGTTGAAGTAGAAGGATATCCCTTTGTAACGAATAAGGGTGAACTCTCTTTACACGTAAACAAGCTAAAGATCATGACCAAAGCGATATCGCCTCTACCAGAAAAATATCATGGTCTGACAGACAAAGAAGCGCGTTATCGTCAGCGTTACCTTGACCTTATCATGAACGCTGAAGTCAAAAAGACATTCAAGATACGTTCAAAAGTCATCTCTTTGATCCGTCACTTCTTCGAAGAAAAAGGTTTCTTAGAGGTCGAGACACCGATGATGCACCCAATCGCAGGTGGAGCCAATGCCAAACCTTTTGTCACACACCACAATGCCCTTGGTATCGACCGATATCTACGCATCGCACCTGAGCTATATCTAAAACGTTTGATCGTTGGTGGATTTGAAGCTGTATTCGAGATCAACAGAAACTTTAGAAATGAGGGGATGGATGCTACACATAACCCTGAGTTCACTTCAATCGAGTTTTACTGGGCTTATAAGAACTATAAGGACCTGATCGAGATCACAAAAGAGCTTTTTGAATATCTGTTTGATCATCTGGAACTTCCTAGAAAACTTCCTTATGGGGACCTAGAGATCAACTTTGATAGCTTTACAGAGATCGGTCTTGTCAAATCACTCTCCGTCATCGGTGGTGTCCCTGAAGAGATCGTGTATGACAAAGATCAGATCATTGCCTATCTTAAAGAGAAAAACATCGATGTCAACGAGAAGATGAACCTTGGTCAACTTCAGGCTGAACTTTTTGATGAATTCGTAGAAGCTAAATTGATCAATCCTACCTTTATCACCGACTATCCGGTAGAGATCTCTCCACTGGCACGTCGTTCAGATGAAAACCCGGCGATTACGGAACGTTTCGAACTCTTTATCGCAGGTAAGGAGATCGCAAATGCTTTTTCTGAACTTAACGACCCAATCGATCAGCATGAGCGTTTTCAAGGTCAGGTCGATGCTAAAGAGTGCGGTGATGATGAAGCCCATGAGATGGATGAGGACTTTATCAAAGCACTTTCATACGGTATGGCACCAACAGCAGGACAAGGTATCGGTATCGACAGACTTGTCATGATGTTGACCAATCAGCACACGATTAGAGATGTACTTCTCTTCCCTGCTATGAAACCGCTTACCAAAGAAGAACAGGCTTGCGCCGATGAAGAATTAAACCAAAAAGAGGAAAACTAAAAATGAACACAAGTAACTTACAAACATTTGATCCGGAAGTTTTCGGATACTGTGAACAAGAGCTAGAGCGCCAGTCAGAACACTTGGAGATGATCGCGTATGAGAACTTTACACTTCCGGCTGTAATGCAGGCGATGGGTTCTGTTTTTACAAACAAGTATGCTGAAGGTTATCCTGGTAAACGTTATTACGGTGGTTGTGACTATGCTGACAAAGTTGAACAACTGGCAATTGATAGAGCATGTGAACTGTTTAACTGTAATTATGCAAACGTGCAACCTCACTCTGGAAGCCAGGCAAATGGTGCCGTTTATGCAGCACTTCTTAAAGCAGGTGACAAGATATTGGGTATGGATCTTTCTCACGGTGGTCACTTGACACATGGTTCTAAACCATCGTTCTCAGGTAAAAACTACTCAAGTTTCACTTATGGTGTAGAGCTTGATGGTCGTATCAACTATGAACGTGTTTTGGACATTGCCAAGATCGTTCAGCCAAAGATCATCGTTTGTGGCGCTTCAGCGTACGCTCGTGAGATCGACTTTAAAAAATTCCGTGAGATTGCTGATGAAGTCGGCGCTATCCTGTTCGCGGATATCGCACACATCGCAGGTCTGGTATGTGCCGGTGAGCACCCTAGCCCATTCCCGTATGCTGATGTTGTGACAACGACGACACACAAGACACTTGCAGGACCTCGTGGTGGTATGATCATGTGTAATGATGAAGAGATCGCCAAGAAACTTAACTCTGCGATCTTCCCGGGTCTGCAAGGCGGTCCATTAGTACATGTAATTGCTGCAAAAGCAGTCGGTTT
>JBFEXN010000112.1:0-5531 GCA_041562655.1 Sulfurimonadaceae bacterium | reverse complement strand
TACTCTCTTCATCAGAAACGACATCATTGACATAGATACCCACTGCTGAAGTCGAGATAAAACGCCTCGGCCTGTTCTCACACGCTTCCATAGCTTCGATCAGTTTCCTTGTCGTATCTATCCTGCTGGTATATAACATCTCTTTGTAGGTGCCATCCCAACGTCCAAAGATGCTTAGACCTGCCAAGTTGATCAAAACATCACAGTCTTCCAGCTCCTCTGTGAGACTATTGATACTTGTGTCTTTTCTGATCTTCACCCCAACAACAGTGTGACCGGACATTTCAAAAAAGTCTCTCAGACTTGTACCGACAAATCCGCTCGCTCCGACGATGACGATTTTCATTTCACACCCCCATTGCAATATCATAACATTACAAATTAAATGCATTTAAAAATAAATCATGTAGTTTTGAAAAAACTGCTATACTGAAGATTATGAATCGACTATTTCTCGCGCAGCCGGTCACACTGTTTGATTATGAAGCCCTTCAGCATGACTTTGAGAATATCATTATAGGCAGATGGGTCCCCCTGCAAAACCTTCACCTGACACTTCAGTTCTTCGCAGACAAGTATGAACAAGAAGAACTGATCGCGACACTTTCGGGGTTGGAGCTTAAAGCAGAGGCTTCTGAGATAAAGGGTCTGGACTGTTTTGAGCACAACCAAATCCTCTATGCCAAAACAGACAATTCCTTAGTCAAGACTCTTCATGAACAGATAATCAAGCTCTTTGACTTGCCTCAGAAGCAAGAGTTCATTCCTCATATCACGCTTATGCGCATAAAAAGGGTACCACATAAAGAACTGCTTGAAAAAAGACTACGCCTATATGACGACAAGCCCATCGGTATACTCCAGCCTAGCATTCAGCTCATTCACAGTGAACTGACACCCAAAGGGGCAAAATACACCGTGATCAAAGAGTTTTAGTCTCTCTGCACTCACAAGATGAGTGCCGACATATATCCCACGACACTGCTCGCGTCCGAGCTGGCATCATAACTTGTACGATAATCTATGAGCTTAGTCTGTAATCCCAGATTTTTAGAAGCTTGTATAACAGCTTTGACCCCTATCATGCCGCAGGCTTCACAACCTGAGCTCAGTGCATCAAGGTCCATGTTTTCCACAGCATTTAAGCAGATAGAATCAAGCCTGTTTGCTTCGTCCAGCGTATAAAAATGGCTAAGATCCGTGCTGATAGCGACAAAGCTCTCTTCATCCCTCAATGCCTCCTCTATCACCGGGACTAATAACCTGTAATCGATATCTCCATAGACGATCTCGACCAGACTCACCTGTCCAAAATAGTGTTCAATAAAAGGGACCTGCGTTTCAGTCGAGTGTTCACTGTGTGCAGCCGGCTCAAAATGCAGGGCTTCATTGTGACGGATCAAGGCCTCGGAATATTCCTTATCGATCTTCAGATCTGCACATGGGGACGCATAACTGTCATACAAGGCTACACTGGCACCTTGAAGGTAGACCCTATGACTCGGACCGATGACAATGACTCTTTTTATCTTGTTCTCATCTATCAAGCTGTACGCCGCATTGGCAGAAAAACCGCTGTAGACGTAACCCGCATGCGGCGAGATGACCGCCCTTGCCTTCACCTTGACCCTTTCGCCTTCAAGTGCTCCATTAAAGGTATCAATATACCTGTTGATCTCACTGCCTTGTGCGGGATAAAAGGTCCCGGCTACGCTTGTATTACGACTGCTCATCAAAGACTCCTGCTATCCGGGTATTGCACGTAGGACAATGTGCCCCATTGAGATGGTTTTTCGTATGCCTGAAATAATCTCTCTCTATCAAGACCTCATCGCAAGAAGGACACCGTGTCGGTGTCTCATAGTTCACATTCCCAATATAGATGTAATGCAGACCATGGCTCTTTCCAATATCATAGGCCCGTTTCAAGGTATCGATGGAGGTGGATGGAAGATCACGTTCTTTGTAATCCGGATGGAAGGCGGTGATATGCCACGGGACATCCACACCCAATTCCTTGGCAATAAAGCCCGCGATGCTATCAAGCTCCTCATCACTATCGTTTTGTGTAGGGACGATAAGGGTCGTGACTTCTATCCATATCCCGTTTGCGACAAAGTGCTTGAGGTTTTCCAAGATCTTATCAAGGTTACCGCCCAACTCTTTTTTATAATATTTTGGGTTGAAAGATTTCAGATCGGCATTGACCGCGTCCATGATACCCTTCATATCATCGATCACCTCACTTGATTCAAACCCATTGGAGACAAAAACGTTTTTTAAGCCATATTTTTTGGCCTCCAAAGCGATATCTCGGGCATAGGGATAAAAAATAGTCGGTTCGTTGTAGGTGTAAGCGATAGATCGGCACTCATATTCAAGAGCAAGCTCGACAATGCGCTCAGGAGAAAAGTAGCGTGAGGTGTCAATATCATGCGTCTGCGATATACTCCAGTTCTGACAAAACGGACAATGAAAATTACAACCGACCGTCCCGAAAGAGAAGGCCTTTGAGCCTGGAAGAAAATGATAAAGCGGTTTTTTTTCTATCGGATCGATATTCATCGCTGATGGATAACCGTAGACCAGACACTCGATCTTTCCGCCGACATTTTTATTGACGCCACATATGCCCGTACTCCCCTCTTTGATCTTGCAGTAATGCTGACAGAGCAAGCAAACCTGTTTTGTCTCTTTATAAGGCTTATAAAACTTCATCTTCTTGTACCTTTTCCACCTGGTACACAGAGATCTCAGGATGTGATTCCAGACATCTCGTACCCAGCCCCGCTTTTTGACACAGATGAGAGAAAAAGAGATCAAAATCATTTAACTCTTCCCACACCTGAGGCAAGAACGTCGCCTGACGATATCCCTCTTTCAGGATAACACCGTCGACACCCACCTGAATTTTTTCTCTTAGATCATCGACATCCCCATACTCAAGTCTTTTTGCCGGTGTCAATACGGACACCTCGATCTTTGTGCGGCCAAGTTCATCTTCGCTCAGTGGCATAAAACGAGGGTCATTAAAGGCTGCAGACCTGGCGTTTTCAAGTACATCCTCAAGAAGACTTCTGTGTGCTATGATAGAGCCGATGCAACCGCGAAGCTTCCCATCTTGTGTCAGCGTCACAAAAGAGGCGCCCTTCTTCATCAGTTCGGGATACTCCTCATCTACTCGTGAGGTATCCACCCGACCACTTCGGAAGTAGCTCTTGATCGATGCTCTGGCAAGACTCAATAAAATTTCTTTCATAACACACCCCTGTGCGTTCATTATATAACTTTCATAGATATATTTCAATATAATCCTCAAACTACTTTTCAGGAGAGATGATGAGAATTGCGATAGTCGGACTTGGCGGCGTGGGTGCTTATATCGGAGCAAAACTATGCGCCTTGAAGGATGAGCACGAGATCATTTTTATTGCCAGAGGAGAGCATCTCAGAGCAATACAACAAGATGGTCTTCATATCATCGACGTAGATGAGGAACAGACCTATCATCCTAGCTCCGCCCAAGAACACATATCAGACCCACTTGATATCGTCTTCTTGTGTACCAAGACCTATCATGCAAAAGCGGCACTCTCCCAACTCCACGATGCCATCTGCGAAAAGACCCTTATCATCCCTATTGCCAATGGAGTAAACAGCCGTGAAGAGCTGCAGGCCATGACACCCGCGCAGGTCACTGATGCCTGTGTCTACATCGTCTCACACAAAGTCGCCCCCGGAGTTGTCAAAAAAGCCACCAATATTTTTGCACTGATACTGAGCGATGATGTCAAAGGACAGTTAGAGCCACTTATGGACAAAGCAGGTCTTCGCTGCAAGTTCTCATCTGATATCAAAAAAGAGTTATGGAAAAAGTTTCTCTTCATCTCCGCCATGGGGTCCATGACCTCTTTTTACCACGTAGGTATGGGAACCATCTACAAAGAACATAAAGACGAGCTCACAACCCTTTTACATGAGATATTCTCCGTTGCCAGAGCGGAGGGCATAGACATTGAATCAAAGGAGATAGACAAAGCACTCGAGACTGCTTCAAAACTTCCCCTAGAAGCGCCCACCTCACTTTGGCTTGATATGCAAGACAATGACCTGAATGAATCTGAGACACTTTGTGGATATGTAGTGAAAAGGGCACAGGTGCATCACCTTTCAACACCGGTCATGGAAAAGATCTATCATGAACTCCACCCTTGATTATTACGAAAAGAACGCGGATCAGTTCATTCTAGATACCCTGGACAAGGACATGAGAAGTTGCTACAAGGCTTTCGAAAAGTATCTTGCACCCAGGGCACATATTCTGGATGCAGGCTGTGGTTCAGGACGAGACAGTCTCTATTTTAAAAGCAGAGGCTATCGATGTAGTGCGTTTGACATATCAGCAAAGATGTGTGAATTTGCAAGTAGACTTCTTGAGCAGGAGGTACTTCAACGCTCTTTTGAGACCTTGGAGTTTATAAATGAGTTTGATGCGATATGGGCCTCCGCCTCATTACTGCATGTCCCTAAAGACAATATACTTCTGAGCATGGACAGATTAAGTGTGGCACTTCGGCCAAAAGGTGTTTTCTATGCCTCTTTCAAGCTTGGAGACAAGGAGTTTATCAAGGGAGGCAGGCTCTTTAATTCCTATACAAAAGAGAGTTTTCAAAAGCTAATCGACTTGACATCTTTTACATTGCAAGAGAGTTTTATTCTGGAGGATTCCCGCCCGGATAAACAGGGCGAGTATTGGTTGAACTGTATCTGTATTAACGATAAATAAAAGCCGAGAAGTACCCGTCTTTATTCGTGTCATCCGTCATATCAAACTTCGCACCTACATGCTCAGCCCAATGTTCCAAAACACAATATTCTACTTCCCAATCCTCAGAGAACTTGTGTTCTACACATTTTTTCTGACGATTCCAGTCAAGATTCACCTCATCTTGATTCACATCATGAAGCTCATCTTCAAGCCATTGTAAATCAACTAGTTTTTGTGGGTACCCACTCAAATGTTCAACTACTGTCTTTTGCATGATAACTCCTTGTTTATAGTTGGGAATTATCAGCAAAAGCTGTACCACCTTTCTTTAGAAAACATGTTTCATCTTTCTCTAGTAAAAACGATACAGGCTTTCTTTGGTAAAGATGTTAAAGGTGAAAAACAGTTTTTATACAGGGATTTAAAACGCAGAAGGAACTCTAAAAAAAGTCCCTTAAGAAGAGGGGTGTGCAAGAGCGGCTTCATACTCTTTATTAAGTTCTAGACTCATACATGAGCTTAACAGTCCATACAGTTCCATCTCTTGTCCACTAACGTCACAGACCTGATTTCCTGTTTCATCTAAAAAGATGAATCGCTCATACCGGTGGTCTGATTTTTTGACATATGGTGAATAGACGACATAAGAAGCATTACTTAAATTAGGAATCTTTTCACAAGCACCTATATATTTGTCACATCCCTTATTAATACTCTGAACTTCTAAAAAATCAGTCTGGATCGCATCAAGCAAAACCGGTTG
>JBFEXN010000111.1:0-5536 GCA_041562655.1 Sulfurimonadaceae bacterium | reverse complement strand
TCTGTTTAATATTCAGCGTCCTTGCTGTTAAGACTATTATCGACACCTTATTTAAAAAGTGTAGATGATTTTTAATTTTTTTCACTCTTTTTTTATAATTTACCATGTTGTCATAAACTTGAGACTCAATTTACAAGATCCAAGAAGCTAATTTGAAAGTTTTATACAAATAAATATTTTTTTTGTTACACTTTCGCACTTAATTACATTTTCCATATATATAGTAAGAACAAAAAGGTAAACATTGAATTTAATCATTGTGGAATCACCGGCAAAAGCCAGAACCATAAAAAACTTTTTAGGTAAGGATTATGAGGTCATCGCCTCAAAAGGACATATACGTGACCTTCCTAAATCCCGTTTTGGGATAAAGGTAGGAGATGACGAGGTACTGACTCCTGAGTACTCTGTCGCAAAAGAGAACGCACCCACGGTAAAAAAGATCAAAGAGTTGGCAAAAAAAGCGGACACTATCTATATCGCGACCGATGAGGACCGCGAAGGTGAGGCTATTGGGTGGCATATTGCCCATGCGATCAAAAAAGACCCGGCGACACTTCCACGTATCGTCTTTCACGAGATCACAAAGAGTGCGATCGCACACGCTCTGGAAGAAGCGCGTACAGTCGATATGAACATGGTCAATGCCCAGCAGACACGTCGTTTACTTGATCGTATTGTTGGTTACAAGCTCTCTCCATTATTGAGTTCAAAGATCCAAAAAGGTCTTTCCGGCGGACGTGTTCAGTCTTCTACGCTAAAGATCATCGTCGACAAAGAGCGTGAGATCAAAGCCTTTGTCCCTCAAGAGTATTGGTCAATCGACTCTATCTTCAATACGAATATCGAATCGACGTTTCACACATATAAGAACGAGAAGATGGACAAGCTTTCCATCTCTAATGAGAAAGATGCAAAAGCTATTGTAGATACACTCAAGGGTGAAGAGTTCACGGTTGCCTCGATCGAGACAAAGCAACGCAAGACTTCGACTCCGCCTCCATTTATGACATCGACACTTCAGCAGACTGCTTCATCCAAGCTCTCTCTTTCACCAAAGAAGACGATGATGCTTGCACAGACACTGTATGAAGGTGTTAAGACCCCAGAAGGCACATCGGGTGTCATTACCTATATGAGAACGGACAGTCTTAACATGGCCGCCGAGGCTGTTGAGGCTGCACGTACACTCATCGAAAGCAAATATGGGAAAGAGTACCTCCCTAAAGAAGCCAAGTCTTATGTGAAAAAAGCAAAGGGTGCCCAAGAGGCGCACGAGGCGATACGTCCTACGATGCTTGACTTCACTCCGCAGATCGCAAAAGATTACCTCAAACCTGATGAGCTAAAACTCTATACTCTTATCTATAACCGTTTCCTTGCCTGTCAGATGACAGATGCCAAGTTTGAGCAGCAAAGTATCATCTTCAAGTCTGAGAGTTCTGAGTTTAAAGCCAATGGCCGCAAACTTGTCTTTGACGGTTTTTATAAGGTCGTAGGCGCGGATGACAAAGACAAACTTCTTCCTGCACTCAAGGAAGGAGAGACAGCTGAGCTTACTTCATTGAAGACTGAACAGCACTTTACCGAACCACCTTCGCGCTACTCGGAAGCCAGCCTCATCAAGAAACTTGAGACTGAGGGAATCGGCCGTCCGTCGACTTATGCACCTACGATCTCTACGCTTCAAGCGCGTATGTACATCGACATCGAGAAGCGTCAGATCATTCCAACGGAAGTCGCCTTTAAAGTGACCACTATGCTTGAAGAGCATTTCAAGGACATCGTCGATGCCGAGTTTACCTCAAACATGGAAGAGGTCCTAGACGAAATAGCAGAGGAGGGTAAAGACTGGCAGAAGGTACTACACGACTTTTACTTTCCGTTTGTGGACAAGATCGCCGAAGGCAAAGAGAAGATAAAAAGACAAAAACTGGCAAAACCACTTGGACGCAACTGTCCAAAATGTGGGGAAGAGCTTCTTCTTCGTGGTGGACGCTACGGAAACTTCATCGCCTGTTCAGGTTTTCCAAAATGTAAATATACCGAACAAGTCGAAGAAGACGGTGAGACTTCGGCACCGGCGGAAGCTGAGACGACAGATCAAAAATGTGACAAATGTGGTGCTGACATGGTTATCAAAAATGGTCGTAACGGAAAATTCTTGGCTTGTTCTGCTTACCCTGATTGTAAGAACACAAAACCGCTTGATGATGCAAATGCACCGACCTCCGATGTCCCTTGTCCGGACTGTGGTGGCAAGCTTCTTTTCAGACGTTCACGCCGTGGTGCCTTTTGGGGATGCGAGAACTATCCGGAATGTAAGTTCATCTCCAAGTTTGAACCGACCCTTAAAAAATGTGAAGAGCCGGAATGTGGCGGAGCTTTGGCAAAACGCACCTATAGAAACAATGAAGTCTATGAGTGTGTCAAATGTAAAAACCGTACGCCGCAAGAAGAATCGTAAACGAGAAGATCATGAAAATAGGTATACTCTCTGACACCCATTCAAAAGTCGGGCGGGCTAAAAAAGTCATCGACCATCTTGTTGACAGGGGTGCTGAGTACCTAGTCCATGCGGGTGATATCTGTGAGGTCGAGGTCTTAGAGTATATGCTAGAGACGAAACTTCCTTATATCGCGGTCTATGGGAATAATGATGCCCATATGGTTCGCCATCACAGAGAGTTCAATCTTGTCCAGGAACCGCATCTGTTCAAGATCGATGAACACAAGTTTAAGTTGATGCATCTGCCTTACTATATGAATCCCGATGCAGACATCGTCATCTTTGGGCATACACACAATTTTGAATGCGACTACAAACACGGCACGCTTTTTCTAAACCCTGGTGAAGCGTGCGCTAGAAACAAGCCTATCAGTGAGTGCTTACTGCTTAGTATCACTGAAGAAAACTATGCCGTTGAGGCCTATTCTCGTGCACTTAAGACGCATGAATGGAAAACACAGCATATGAATTTTGAAAGAAACCAATGATGAAAAAAATATTTTTATGTTCGATCTGTAACATCAACAGCGGTACCTGTAATGAAGATTGCAAGTTCTGCTCACAAAGTGTCAAATACAGTGCTGATATCGAACGCTATAAACAAAAGCCCATTGAAGATATCCTGAACGAAGCAAGATCGGCAGAGGCATCGGGTGCTTTGGGCTTTTGTCTCGTCACGGCGCAAAAAGGCTTGACAGATAAAACGCTTAAATTTGTTTGTGAGGTGGCTAAGGCTGTTAAAGCAGAAGTCCCGAGACTGCGTCTTATCGCCTGTAACGGAACAGCATCCTTGGAGCAACTATTGACCCTCAAAGAAGCCGGCGTGGCTGCTTACAATCACAATCTGGAAAGTTCCCAAAGATATTATAAAGAGATCTGTTCTACACACGGCTGGGAAGAGAGATATGAGACCTGTGAGAATGTGAACAAAGCCGGTATGGTCTTGATTACAGGCGGGATATTTGGCATGGGGGAGAATCAAGAGGACCGTATCTCTATGCTTGAGGCACTTGCATCTTTGAACCCAACCTCTGTACCTATCAACTTTTATCATCACAACCCGGCCCTTCCTCTTCAACCTAATGACCTGACGACCGATGAGGCACTTGATCTTGTACGCCTGGCCAGAGAGATCATTCCTAATGCGGACAGGATCATGATAGCAGGCGGGCGCGAGATGATGTTTAAAGAGCGCCAAGCGGAGATATTTGAAGCCGGAGCCAATGCCATAGTGATTGGGAACTACCTTACCACCTCAGGCAGAGAAAAGTCTAAAGACCTCGAGATGCTGGCTAATCTCGGTCTTCAGATAGCTAAAAGTCCAGACGATAAATAAAGAGGGATAGCAATGGAAGAGAATATAAGCCTTGTCTTAACACTGAGTGCGATCATCGCTTTTTCTCCATTTCTAGCTAAGCTGATCAAGGTCCCGACGACTCCTGTCGAGATAATACTGGGCTCATGTCTTGCCTATTTCGGCTTTCTTCATGAGCATGAGCTTTTTGAGCTTGTCGCAGAGTTTGGATTCTTGTATCTGATGTTCCTAGCAGGTACGGAGATCAATCTGAAAAAGATCCTTCGTATTGACAAAAGTGTCTTGAACCGCGCCTTTATCTATCTTTCGCTTCTGTACTTTTTATCCTTTGTCAGCTCCTTGTATCTGCATTTGAGCAATGTTTTTATTGTTATTTTACCTCTTATCTCGGTCGGGCTTATCGCTACACTTAAAAAAGAGTACGGAAAGGGCACCTCATGGCTGCCAATGGCCATGGTCGTGGGTTCTGTAGGTGAGATCGTCTCAATTGCCATTCTCACCGTCGCATCGGAAGCCTTTGTTACAGGCGTTAGCCTAGGCCTTTTAAAAACGATATTCACCCTTGCCCTTTTTATCGCGCTTATCATCATCTTGTTTCATGCGCTTAGGCTTCTGTTTTGGTGGTTTCCCGAGGCAGCGCCACTGCTTATGCCACACTTGGATAACAAGGATCAGGACTTCAGGTTGTCCATGGCGATACTCTTTTCCTTCATCGCCTTGATGATGTATCTTGGACTTGAACTTGCCTTTGGTGCTTTTATAGCGGGTATGTTCATACCGACATTCTTTGAGCACAAGTACCAACTTCCACGTAAGCTTGAGTCTTATGGATTTGGTTTTCTGGTGCCTATCTTCTTTGTCCACGTCGGGACTTCGTTCAACCTCAATGCACTCTATGTAGATGGCTTGATCGTCATGGCGCTTCTTGTAACAGGCTTGATGATAGGGATACGACTTCTAGCAGCCATGGTGTTTAATCAGACCGGCTCTTTCAAAGACTCTGTTCTTTTAGCACTCTCACACGCCATGCCCTTGACGCTATTGATCGCCATTGCGACCCTGGCTTACCATCAACACAGTATTGACAAGTTTCACTATTATGCCTTCATCCTTGCGAGCCTCTTTGAGGTCATCATCGTGATGCTGGCAATCAAACTTATCGTTCATCCGCCTAAGACCTTGATCAGGATATTACGTCGCGGAGCCTAGAGAGGACTGTCTGTAGATCACTGTCTGCGTCTATGATCACATCCGCTCTCTCTTCGTAGATTTTGTCTCGTCTCTTGTACATCTCTTCAGCTGATCCAAGATCATTGAACAGGGGTCTTTTTTCAAGTTCTGCAGAGTCCATTCGCTCTAGTATCACCGCAAAGGGCACCTTTAGGTAGACTATCTTCCCGACCTTTTTTAAATCTTCACAATGCACCAACATACCACCGCCGGTCGAGATCACCGCATCATTTACATTATTGTTTAACCACAAAACTGTCTTCTCTTCTAACTCTCGGAAGTAAGACTCGCCCTTTTCTTGAAAGATCTGTTGGATACTCATGCCCTCACTGCTCTCTATCATCGCATCCGTGTCTAAAAAATATCGCTTTGTCTCTTTCGCCAAAAGGCGACCAACAGAGCTCTTTCCTGAGCCCATAAACCCTATGAGAACCGTATTAGTAGCAGACAATCGTATGCTCTTCTTTGCTGGTTTGTAGTTT
>JBFEXN010000110.1:0-5659 GCA_041562655.1 Sulfurimonadaceae bacterium | reverse complement strand
GGGTACCGATGTAAAAGTAGTGGTGACCTGTACCGACGATACCCGAAACAAGCGTCATTGCGATGATAATGTATAACCATTTATCGATATGCTCTCGATCAACCCCCGTCACCTTGATCAGTACAAACGAAAGGATAGCACCGATGATCAACTCCCAAACACCTTCAACCCATAAGTGGACCACATACCACCAGAAGAACTTGTCTAGAACAAGGTTATCAGGCACGTAAAATGCGAACAAGAAGAACACGGCCAAACCGACAAGCCCTGTCAATAGAACAACCGTAATAACAGTTTTTCTACCTGTGATCACTGTCATACCGATGTTTAAGACAAAGGCCAAAGCAACAATAACTATACCTATCTTGATTATTGTAGGTTGTTCTAAGAACTCTCTACCCATAGTCGGTAACAGATTGTTGTATGTAAGCTCTGCCAAAGTAGCATAAGGAACGAACAAATAACCTAAGATTGTTACGACACCTGCAACGGCAAAGATCCAAAATGTGACTTTTGCCAGCCATGGGCTCCAAAGCTCTCTCTCTGACTCTTCAGGTACCAGGTAATACGTTGCACCCATGAAACCAAACAGGATCAAGACAATAAGCAAGTTAGTGTGTACCATTCTCGCTACGTTAAACGGGATCTCTGGAAACAAGAAATCTCCTGCTATGTATTGTGTTCCAAGGATCAATCCAAAAAGTATCTCTCCCGCTAAAAGAAGTAATGCAAAAATAAAATATGGTTTTGCGACCATTTGAGAAGTGTATTTCATTTTTAATTATCCTTCAATATTTGGTGGCCATTCGTTATCATCGATACGAGATGTCCAAACTAAAAAGTCTGCAAGATCATTGACTTGCGCTTCACTTAGGTTAAATTGAGGCATTTTTCTTCTGCCCGGTTCACTCATAGGCTGTGCTGCCATCCAACCGTTCAAGTATGCTTTAAATGAAGCTTCATCTCCGCCACCGCGACGATCAAACACATTCGCAAGCTCAGGAGCATAATAAGCACCTTCACCCATAATGGTATGGCAACCAACACAGTTGTTGACTTCCCATAAGTTTTTTCCACGTGCAACAGACTCGGTTATCTGATCAGCATTTGACAGTTTTGGGACCTGTTTGACGGTATCCATAGTAAGGCCAGCAAATGCTAAAATGGCAAAAAGACCGCCACCAAAGTAAATGTTTCTGGCCATATTTTTTGTAATACGTTCGGACATTTCTACTCCTTTTTTAAGACTACATAGAAAAGACTTAATGGGCTTTACTTAACTCTATCTTATGTAATTATTGTAAGTCTATCAGGAAAAGTTTTAATACGACCTTAGAGTAGTATATAATTTATTTTGGTATAATTTTCTATTCAAAGGGATATTATGCACTTACACAACACGACACAGTATGCTGTTCGTATTTTGAATTACCTCGCAAATAAAAGTGATGATAAACTTATTAGTGCAAAGACATTGTCTGAGAAACTTGATATCCCTTATAAGTTTTTAACAAAGATCATGACCAATCTCGTCAAAGAGGGGTTTGTTCACTCAATTCGCGGAAGAGAAGGCGGATTTGAACTTGCACGTCCGGCTGATGAGATAACCATAGGACAAGTACTCGATGTCATAAGCGGAAATCTTGAGGACGGGTCTTGTATTCTAGGAATTGGGAAGTGTGATACACGGAAAAAATGTGCCCTGCATGATCAATGGTTAAAACCAAAGGTCATGATACGAAAGATGTTTGAAAAGACTACCTTGGATATGCTTAAAGGTGATGAGTTTAAACAGTAGTCCTATAAGGTCTGTTCACGTCAGACTAATCAATCACCATATCCACTTGATCATGATCTGTGGAACCGCTTCATTGACACTTCTTCTCCATGGGGCTGCAGAAGATTTATAATAATAGAGCTCAATTCCCGCATGTAGATCTTTTGTCGTGTCCCCAAAGAACTTACCATCCAACAAAAGCCTTGGCTGTGAGACGATCTCTGTTCCAAAGTCCGTCCCGTAATAATCAAAGAATCCTTCAAATATCAAAGGAACTGCTCCAATTTCAAAGGTGCTGTTCCATGCAGTAGTGATTTGGAAAGTCGCATCATTATAATTATCTTTTCGGTGGTAAAGGTGAAGGTCAAAAAAGTTAAACCCTGGTATGCTCAAGGCCAGACCAAGCCCGATATTGTATGCACGAAAGTCATTACCTTGATTTATCTCGCCCACTATAGACACATCCTTTACAGGTCCCCATTGCATATCAGTATCACTTAGCTTGGAAAGGCTTACTTTTGGAGCCCACTCCGCATAAATACTATACTTCCGGCCAGATGCAAAATCTCCTGACGCCATATCTATAAAAAAGAAATTACTTCCATATTTCCAAGTACCAATATGTTCAATAGTAATCGTCTCCATCTCACCGTCTGTACTTCTGTCACCATCTGCTAGGTAATCAAAATCACTACCATATAAATATTGGACATTCGTCTGACTCCAGTCCTCTGAGAATAAGCTGACCGGAAATACAAGTATCACCACTGCAAATAAAATAGATCTCATCCCTCATTCCTTGCTATTGATTCTGTGCCGAAATACATTATAACTTTTCTGCCAGATGATTACAATACCTTATAAACTTTATAAAAGGTTTCATGTTACAATGCTTTTATGACTCAAATTCAACGGCAGCGTATAAAGAGAAAGATCATAGAGGACCTGGTCCTAATAACACGTGAGATAGAGGCCTTACAAATACTATGCAAACCTATACCTCCCGAATGCGCACTTGGCGACCTTGCTCGTTTTGAGCTGATGAACGACCAAGTAGTCAGTGAAAAGACTTTAAGAGAGGCACAAGCTAAAAAGAACCGACTTTCCTACGCCCTTTCAAAGGTTGACACAGAAGGCTTCGGTTTGTGCGAAGTGTGCGATGAGGAGATAGTCTTTGAACGTCTACTTCTACTTCCCGAATCTACCCACTGTATTGAGTGTGCCTTACAACAGCGTTGAAGTTTATCACCTCTTCACGTGTCGGAATCGAATCCGCAGCACCCTGACGGCCTACACACAGAGCAGAGGCTTTGATACCCATTTGCAAGCATGTTTCAATGTTCTCTCCTTGTGCCAGTCCAGCTACAAAGTAACCTATAAACGTGTCACCTGCACCTGTCGTGTCAATGGCCTCTACCTTTAAGGCATCCATCTTGATTCCTGCCTCTTTATCCTTATATATAACTCCTTCTTTTCCCAAGGTCAAGACAGTTGTACTGTGTGGATATAGGGCTTGCATACGAAGGACGATCTTCTCCGGGTCACATTCTCCTGTTAGCATTTCACCTTCGGTCTCATTGATAATGAAAATATCGACACACTCTAAAGGATAATCTTTTACTCCTTCACTCATAGGGGCCGGGTTAAAGACGATTCTGAACCCTTTGTCTTTGCCCAACTTAAGTATCTTTGCAAGAGAATTGATCTCGTTTTGTAAAAGGAGGAAATCGCCGTCTTTCCCCTGTTCAAGAGTAGCCCTGATCTCTTCATCCGTAAAATTCTCATTAGCTCCACCGTGGATGATGATAGCATTCTCGCCCTCGCTGTTGACCTGGATGACAGCATGGCCCGTGGGCTCATTGGAAATCTTTATCAGCTCTGTATCTACACCGCATTCTTGCAGTTTATTTTTCAGCCAAAGGCCGTCTTTACCAATCTTTCCGGCATGCGATACAGGCACTCCCGCACGAGAGAGAGCAATAGACTGATTAGCACCCTTTCCTCCCGAAAAAAGCTGATACGACCTGCTTCTCAATGTCTCCCCCGGTCTGACGAAATGCTCGACCTCATAGACATGATCGATGTTGATAGAGCCAAAGTTGAGAAGCTTCATGGTATTTCTCCTGTCTTGATATCTCTATTATACAAAAGTTGCCTGTACTTTTTTATTTTTATAAGAGAATAAGCAAGAGTGAACTATTATGGTTTTATATCAACGAAAGAGGTGTATTATGATTGACTCAAAAAAGATAAAAAAGTACGTTAAGAAGCAGATCAAAGCTATCCTCAAAAAAGAGTTAAAACAAGAGATCAAAAAAGATCTGAAGTCATACAGGAAAAAAGAGAAAGCAGAGAAAAAAGGTTCTAGATAAGAGAGGTGTTTCTCTGCAAACCTTTATACAGTCTGCAGAGTCTTGTTCTGTTTTTCCTAGGCTCTTTCTAAGATATCGATGATGATATCTTTAGTATAGACTTCCCCTATTCCCCATAATTTTGCCAGTTCAGCCGCATTTTCAGCCAGTGCAGGAATACCCTCTCGTGGAATATCCGCCTCTTTTAAAGACCTTGGCGAGCCAATCTTAGCAAACCAATCTTCCAAAGCGTCTATTCCGCTCTGAGCACCTTCAAGACCGAAGACCTCTTTGGAAAAACGTGCAAACTGTGCAGGGTTCTGGTCCTTATACCATTTCATCCAAGCAGGTATAACAACAGAGAGGCCTGCACCGTGGGCGATGTTATACAGTGCGGAAAGCGCATGCTCTATCAGGTGGTTTGGAAATGACCCGCCCGCTGTTCCTGCAGGCGTCAGGCCATTCAAGGCCTGGACCGCCACCCATGCGAACTCTCCTCTGGCTTCATAATCATTCGGATTCTTCAATAAGATCTCCGTTGTCTCCATAACCGACTTGATTATCGATTCTACTATACGGGAGTTGAAGTTCGGATGGCTTGAGGCTGTAAAATATATCTCTATACTGTGTGCGATAGCATCGACAGCCGAGTAAGCCAGATACTCCTTCGGAACAGAGGCCATCAGCTCAGGATTGATAACGGATAAAACAGGGTTGACAAGGACCGATGAGATGGAATACTTCTGCTTTGTCGCATCATTCATCACGACAGAGTTTCCGTTCATCTCACTCGCCGTTGCCGCCAGAGTCATGACGGTAAAGACGGGACGTGCTGCTGTGATCTGTGCTTTTTGAATAAAAAAGTCCCATACATCGCCCTCATATTCAGCTCCCGCTGCTATGGCCTTTACCGAATCGGCAACCGAGCCCCCGCCTACAGCAAGGATAGCCTGAAGTTTTTTTTCCTTGGCAATCTTGATGCCGTCATACACTCTGCTTAAAAGAGGATTGCTCACCACCCCGTCAAGCTCTTCATACACGATACCGCTCTCTTGCAGTGAGACGATGATGTCATCGTACAGACTGCTTCTTTTAATGCTGCCTGTCCCATAGACAAGCAAGACACTTTCATATCCTGCCTCTTTTATATACTTACCTATGTTTTTTTCTTTGCCTCTTCCAAATTCGATCTTGGTCGGGTTATAGTAGGTAAAATCGTTCATTAGACTTCCTTGGATTGTTTATGAAAAATTATATACCCTCTATACTTCACTTCAGGTAAGGGATACAAGCTTGTTCTCTTTATGCTACAATCGCAAAAAAACAAAGATATTTTATGCAAAATCTCGTCAATTTATTAACCCAAAAGACCTCCCTGAAAAAAGAACATATCAACAATATTTTAAAGCTTCTGGATGAGGGTTCGACCATCCCTTTTATTGCCCGTTACAGAAAAGAGCGGACCGGATCTCTGGATGAAGTCATGATTACCGGAATCCGGGATCGGGCCGAACAATTAAAGGCGCTGGCC
>JBFEXN010000109.1:0-5686 GCA_041562655.1 Sulfurimonadaceae bacterium | reverse complement strand
CTATGAAGAGTTTTTACGTGAACAAAACGAAGCTTTTGTCTCTTACAAGGAAGAACGTGATAAAGCCTTTTCGGATTACCTGAATAAGGAGTGGAAAGCCTATAAGCAGAGCATGGGAATCACAGCTTATGAAAAGAAGAAGCCATCAATTCTGCCGGTGGCTGGAGAACATCTCTCTCAGGTGCCCGCAAAAAAGGTTTTAGTCCTCAGGCAACCCCCTGCTAAAAAAGTCGAAAAAAGGTATACGGATATTATTATTCAACCTGAGTCTGAAGCATTAAAAAGGGTGTTTTTTAATTTCTTTGGTGTAGATATCACACTGCACTACGATACATCGATGATGATCTCGATAGAACGAGGTGTTACAAAGGAGAAGATCTCTGATGCCTGGTCGACGTTGGCTAAGAGCCGATATGAGACGACGATAGAGGAACTAAAGTCTATTTCAAAAAAACTTCGGCTGAATGACTGGGCAAGTTACCTGTTGATAAAACAGACTTCGAAAGCCATCTATAAAAATGAGAACGAGGCTAAGATATTTACCTGGTTTGCCTTGTTAAAGATGGGATATGATGCTCATATTTCGTTTCAAAACCACAGAGTTGTGCTTTTGATTCCGGTTGATGGAGAACTTTACAATACCGTCTATTATACCTTGAATGACAGACGGTATTACGCAATCGATCATTATGCCAAGGGCAAACTTGGACCTGTCATGACGTATGACAATACCTATGAAGGTTCAAGCTTGGGGATAGACTTCTCGATTAAAAAGGTGCCTCTTCTAACACAACAAAGAATAGTGAAACGTCTAGAATTTGATGTTGATAAGACTCATAAGAGTGTCATTCTGGAATATGATAAGAACCTCTTTGATTTTTATCAGACGTATCCTCAGGTCGATTATGTCAACTACTTCTCAGCACCAGAATCCGTCTTATTAGATGAAAGTGTCAAAAAAGCATTTGCTCCCTTGCTTCTTGGTAAAAGCCAGAGTGAGGCCTTGGATATTGTCTTGGGTTTTGTGCAACATGCCTTTAAATACAAGGTAGATACAGAACAGTTTGATGCTGAAAAGGTGATGTTTCCCAGTGAGACTATCTTTTACACCCATTCGGATTGTGAGGATCGCGCTATATTGTTCGCTTACATGGTCGACGTGCTTTTGGGTATGGACGTTCTTGGATTGAAATATCCAAACCACATGGCAACAGCAGTACATATCAATGAAAAGATTGAGGGCGAATACGTCTCATATAAAGAGAAGTCCTATATCGTTGCAGATCCAACTTACGTCAATGCAAATATTGGACTGAGCATGCCTCAGTATAGAGGTGTGAAGTCTTATGATATCATAGCGACCGGTGGCGAAAAATGATATCCCTGTGAGTAGTCGATCCCTATCTGTGTAATGTAGTCGTAGATGGCTTCTGATTCGACATACTCCCCAATAGTCTTGATTCCCAACTCCTTGGCAAAGGTCACAATGGTCTTGACAATAATCTGCTTGTCTTTGTCCTCGTGAATGTTTTTTATCAAAGATGCATCGATTTTTAAATAGTCAAAACTCAGATTGAGCAGATGCGAGAAGTTGGAATATCCCGATCCAAAATCATCAATACTGACTTTACAGCCAAGTGCTCTCACTTCTTCTACAAAGTCGGCAATGACTTGATAGTTTTCGATCTCCTCCGTCTCAAGTATCTCGAAACACACCTGATTGGCCAGGGGATACAGATTCAACATACTTTTGATATATTCAACAAGGTTATACTCAATAATATCTTCGATAGAGAGGTTTATAGAAAACTCGTAAGTCGTATTTATAAAGGCCTGAAAAGACTTTTTTATCATCATCTTGGAGATCGATTCGTACTGTTTTGACTGCTTTGCAATATCAAGAAAAAAGAGGGGGGATATGACATTACCTTCCTCATCGATAAGGCGAGCCAAACATTCATACTTTACGGTCTTTTGTGTACTGTTCTCGACAATAGGTTGAAAATAAGGGATGATCTTATTGTGTGTAATAGCCGTCTTAATCTTTTTGATCCACTCCATATTTTTACTAAAGGCTATCTCTTGTCGCATGTCATTATGATAGACAGTGTAGTCTTTATGGGATGTTTTGGCCTCCCTTAGTGCAATATCGGCATGTGCCAATGCTAGTTCCTTCTCAAATACTATCCCTGCTGTAATATTGGCATATATCTCGATGTCCTCATCATCATCTTTTGTGTAGATAAAAGGTGTCTTGGAGACGATCTGTATCAGAGAGATTATTATCAGTTCAAAGTACTCTTTCTCAATATGTTTTTTATTGACTACGGCAAAACTGTCAGAAGGAAGACGGTAAAAAGAAAGACTTTCATGTGATATATATTGGGCGATGCGTTTGGCGACTTCCAAGATAAGAAAATCGCCGATGACATGGCCATAAAAGTCATTGATGATCTTAAAAGAGTCAATATCCAAGATAGCTAGGGCAAGTTCCTCATACTCCTGAAGGTCATCGATCAGTTGAAAGCGATTAGGAAGTTTGGTAAGGGGGTCTGTGTTGTAAAGATCCCGTATCTCCTTTTCATGAGCATCTTCTGCCGTGACATCTTGTGTGATGATGAGAAATTCACCGGAGTGTTCCAACAACTCCCCTTTTACTTTGACGATCATCTGTTCATCGTCTCTGTTTTGCATAATGAACTTTTGTTCTTTTTGTGCATATAAAAGTTCTTTGATCCACTGCAAATCAGAAACTTCCTCTTTGTCCTCATGCACAAACAGGTCTTGTAAAGAGCTGTAATGTAAGCTAAAGTCTTCAATAGATTTAAGGGAAAAGAAGTCTAAAAAATATTGGTTGGCAAAGCTTACCTCTTCATGATGGATGATGAAGATGGGGGAGTGTATTTTATTGACGATGGATAAGACGAGGTTCTTCTCGTGCTGAAGATCCTTTTCTCCATGAGCGTCTTTATATCTTTTGATTATTTTTTTTTGGAGATCTGAAGTGGTGGGAGATGTGTTAAGAAACTTGACCGTCTCACTGCACGGAGCTGAGATCCTTTTGTCACTTAAGAAGATGATTGGTATGGCAGCTGTTAATGGTGTACTGCTCAAGAGCTGACACAGTTCATTCCCACTCACCTTATGTGAGAGGGTCTCGTTTAGAATGATGAGGCTGATATTGTGATCCGATGCGATGCTTAGTGCCTCCACCGCACTGTCAGTAAAGATAAAATGTACATCCGAGGGTAGATCTAGGCTAGAGACCAAGGACTTGCTTTCGGAGATATTTGAATTTATATAAAGAATTAAAAACTCAAGCATTTGTCTCTACTTTATGATAAGTTGTACAAAAGTAACGTAAAGAATCTTATAAAGTTATGAAAAGTCTGAAGTAGTAAGAAGAAGTGCTTAGCACAGAAAGAAGGAGTACCTTCAATCGTGCCTAGTAGTTGAATGCAACTTTGTAGGTCGGGTCATCCTCTTCATACGAACAGTATGGACCTGCATTTTTCAAGATCGCCTTACAATCTTTACTGAGGTGGCGAAGCAGGATATTCCGTCCACTCTCTTCGTACTTTTTGATGAGTGTGTCAATCGCTTCCACCCCTGATATATCCATTACACGGGCATTTTTAAAGTCAATAACGACTTTTGGTGAATCATTTTTAAGGTCAAAGCTTTCCAAAAAGCTTTTAGTCGAACCAAAAAACAGTGGCCCGTCAAGTTCATAAACCTTTGTGCCATCAGCCTCCATACTCTCTCTTGTATAGATGCGGGCGTGCTTCCATGCAAAGACAAGAGCTGAAATGATAACACCAGATATGACGGCAACAGCAAGATCAAACATGATTGTAATGACTGTCACAAGGATAAGTACGGCGGCATCAGAGCGTGGCATATGTTTGATACGGCTAATACTTCCCCACTCAAAAGTACCAATACTCACCATGAACATGATACCAACAAGAACGGCAACGGGTATCATATTTATGACATCAGTCAAGACAGCGACCAAAACGATGAGTACTGTCGCTGCGGTGAATGAAGAGAGACGTCCGAGACCACCAGAGGTGTAGTTGATAATAGATTGACCGATCATAGCACATCCTGCCATCCCACCGAAGAGACCACATGTTGTGTTACCGACTCCCTGAGCAATACACTCTTTATTCCCACTTCCACGTGTTCCGCCCATCTCATCCAGAACAGAAAGTGTCAGAAGAGATTCGATAAGACCGACAAGTGCGACCAAGACGGAGTATGGTAAGACCAAGAAGAAAGCATCCCAAGAAAAAAGCACTTCCGGGATCGCAAAGGTAGGAAGTTGCCCTTTAAACTCACTGAGATTCGGCATGTCAGAAAATTGTGGGATTGAGTTCAGTGTACCGATAGTGAGTGTGTCGATCTTAAAGAAATAGACGACAAGACTCAAGGCGATAATTGCCAAGAGACCGCCAGGTATGGCTTTGGTGATCTTCGGTAAAAAATACATGATAAGCATAGTAAGAAAGACGATGACATACATGTTTATGTTTGAGCCCTCAAAGAACTTGAATTGAGCCATGGCTATAACTATGGCCAATCCATTCACAAATCCGTACATTGCCGGTTGCGGTACAAGGCGGATGAACTTACCAAGTTTTAACATACCGATACTTATCTGGATCAGTCCCGCGATGATCGATGCATAAAGAATGTATTGTAAGATTCCTTCTGCCATGGCCGAACCGGTGACCCCTGCATTACTAAGTTGCTCATTTGCTTTGATAGCCAAACCGACAAAGACAATGGCAACGGCACCCGTCGCCCCGGAGATCATGCCCGGTTTCCCACCGATGAGAGAGGTGATAAGCCCAAGGATAAAAGCGGTGTAAAGCCCGACAATAGGACTGACTCCGGCTATAAATGAAAATGCAATAGCTTCCGGTACTAGGGCAACGGCGACAACGAGTCCAGACAAGATATCATTTTTGATATTGTCGGAGGCATAGTTTTTTAGATTAAACAATCTTTATCCTTGGTGAGTTTTGATTTTAATTATATCGTTAATTTACGATTTCAATGAAGCAAGCTGCTCGCTCACCTTGGTCATTTTTTCTTTTGCTGCTTCGAGATCTTCACGGTTTTTGGTGATTACATCTTCAGGAGCATTGGCAACAAAACGTTCGTTGTTCAGCATACCACTCAATTTTCCGACCTCTTTTTGCAGTTTTTCTTCCTGTTTTTCCAAACGAGAGATGATCGGTGTGAGGTCGATAGAAGCTGTTGGAATATAGACCTCGACATAATCGCTTACATCGCTGATCGCATTTTCGACCTTGGCATCAACAAAATCGATCTTCTCGACCTTGCCAAGTTTCTCGATGAATGGAGTGATCAGTTCAGCGTCCATGACTTTATTAGGTTTGACATAGGCCTGTTCGATCTTTTGATTACCAAGGTCGACAAGAGCCTTGGCACGACGGATGGCAACAATAGTGTCCATAATGGCTTCGAACTCTTTTTCTATCTTCTCATCAACGGCGGATGCCTCAGGGTAAGGCATGATCATCACAGAGTCCCCATTTTCCAAGGTAGTGCCCGAAAGACTGTGGTATAAGTGTTCAGTGATAAATGGCATAAACGGATGGAGAAGCTTCATAGACTCTTTGAAGATAGCTCCAAGTTCAGGGATACTCTCCTT
>JBFEXN010000108.1:0-5739 GCA_041562655.1 Sulfurimonadaceae bacterium | reverse complement strand
GGTCCTGGATGAGGCAGACAGGATGCTTGACATGGGTTTTATCGAAGAGATAGAAAAAGTCATCTCCTATGCACCAAAACAACGTCAGACGTTACTTTTTTCGGCTACCTTCCCCGAAGAGATATTGAGCCTTAGTAGTACTATTCAAAACGATGCCATCAGTGTCAAGACGATCTCTCATGAGAGTGCGAATAAGATCGCGGAGCACTTTTATGGTGTAGATGAGGGAAATAAACTCTCGACGCTTATCAATATACTGGGGAAATATGAGCCCGAGACGGCAATCGTCTTTGCCAACACAAAGTTGGAGTGCCAAGAGATCGCGGACGCTCTTCGCAGAAGAGGTATAGATGCCCTGGCTATCCATGGTGACCTAGAGCAGTATGAGCGAAATGACGTCCTTGTACAGTTCTCAAACAGAAGTTGTTCGGTTCTGATCGCTACAGATGTCGCGGCACGTGGTCTGGACATCAAAGACCTGGAGATGGTAGTCAATTATGACCTTCCTCACGACGAGTCGACCTACACCCACCGAATTGGAAGAACGGGACGTGCAGGAAAAGAAGGCATCGCCTTTACCCTCTTTACCAACGATCAGCTGCGACATGCGGATGAATACAAAAACGAAACACGTATCTTTGATGAGAGCAATAGTCTAAAAGACCTCAAGGGATTTACTATCAAACCACCTAATGTGACCCTTGTTATCGAAGGTGGTAAAAAAGACAAGATGCGTCCGGGAGATATCCTTGGTGCACTAACGGGTGAAGCCGGCCTGGAAGGAAAGTTTATCGGTAAGATAGACATCTATGAAAGACAATCGTATGTCGCTATAGAGAGAAACCATATCATCGAAGCACACAAACAGCTTCAAAACGGGAAGATCAAGGGCAAGAAGTTCTCCGTGTGGATCCTTGATTAGACCAGGGGTCTAAAAAAAGAGATCATCCAGTGAATCATCATCATAGGTCTCGATCATACAGACGCCCAAAGCCATCTCGATCGTGTTGATATCAGCTGTGATAGATTGGGCATGAACGGGATGTTCAAACGAGTTGCGTTCGTCAAGAAAACGGTAGCCGAACCATTTTTGAAGCTCACTGACAAAAGAGTATGCTATATCGCCGATGGTCTTGTCGTGAAGTATCTTGTCTTGAAACTCATACAACAGAAGAGAAAACCGTTGAACGATAGGGAGGACTTCGTCTAGTTCTTCTTCATTGTTCTTATTGATGACAGAGGCGGTGTACGAGAGCTTTGAACTGATCTTATGTAGACTCTCTTTAGAATAGTCACAGTCGTCGATGGTGTCAATAAGGTGTTGAACGATCTCTTTTTCTTCTTGTATCTCTTCTTTACAGCATAGGGTGATGCCGCAACTGAGCTCTTGACAGTCTCTTCCGAGGCATATGCTTGTGCTTTTGATGCATTGTTTCATAATGTATAGCTTTAAATATAATAATTGTTTATTTTGGGAGGGGAATTATAGTTAAAGAAGTCTTATATAAAACAAAGACAGTGTCGGAAAAATGTGTATTTGTTTGAATGGTTCATGTTTATGTTAGTATTACGAAAAATATGCCAATGAAACGGAAGATGATGAGACTATATATTGACGGTGATGCCTTCCCCAACCTTCTTAAACCGATCGTTCTTCGTTCTATACAGAGGCTCTCTCTTGAGACTTTCGTTCTTTCTAATAAAAAGATCACTCTGGGAGATACTTCTGAGTGTATCCACTATATCATCGTCGAACAGGGTGCGGATGAGGCAGATCATCATATCGTCGAGATGGTAGAAGAGGGTGACCTGGTCATCACGGCGGATATCCCGCTTGCGGACAGAGTCATCTCCAAACATGCGCATGCCATCGATCATCGAGGCGAACTCTATACGGTAGACAATATCAAGCAGTATCTTGCCATGCGAAACCTTATGGAAGAGATCCGTGAGAGTGGGGAGATGACGAAAGGGCCAAAGGCCTTTTCTCAAAAAGATGCCCATGCCTTTGCCAATCAGCTCAATAGTTTTTTAGCAAAACAAGCGAAAGCGGTCACGAAGTGATGTTTCTTCAGTAAAACAAGCGAAAGCGGTCACGAAGTGATGTTTCTTCAGTAAAACAAGCGAAAGCGGTCACGAAGTGATGTTTCTTCAGTAAAACAAGCGAAAGCACTCACGAAGTGATGTCCTTTTAAGTGAAATATTAACAATAAAATATAATTATAAAATATATTTATGAAACTTATGTTATACTTCTGCCAACTTCAGCACCCTCGGTCGGTGACTGACTTCGTTTTTATAAAAAAGTATTTCGTTTCTTAGAGAAACTTTGAAAACAAACCCCCTTCAAACTAGACCGGCCCAAGTATAACTTGGAAGGTTTGATCACAAAGAAAATATATTGAAATTTACAGACTTAGGTTTAAATGAGCACATTTTACGTGCTATTAAAGATCAGGGATATGATACCCCAACACCCATTCAGGCACAGGCTATTCCTGTTGTTCTAGAAGGTAAAGACGTCTTAGCAGGCGCACAGACAGGAACAGGAAAGACGGCAGGTTTTACCCTTCCTCTTCTTCAGAGACTTTCCAAGTCTCCTAAGCCAAAAGGAAAACGTCCTGTACGTGCTCTGGTTTTGACGCCTACACGTGAACTTGCTTCTCAAGTCGCTGAAAGTGTCCGTGATTACGGGAAGTACCTTCCTTTTAAATCAACGGTGATCTTTGGCGGTGTCAGCATCAACCCTCAGATACATACCCTTAAAAACGGTGTTGATATCGTTATCGGTACACCGGGACGTCTTCTTGATCTGATGAATCAAAAAGCACTTGATCTCAGACAGGTAGAATACCTGATTCTGGATGAGGCAGACAGAATGCTGGACATGGGTTTTATCCATGACATCAAGAAGATACTAAAGGTCCTTCCTGCCAAGCGTCAAAACCTTCTTTTCTCGGCGACGTTCTCGAACGAGATAAAAAAGCTGGCAGACGGTTTGCTGAATGCTCCGATTTTGATCGAAGTGGCGCGTAGCAATGCGACGTCATCTGCTGTTGAACAGATCGTATATCCGGTCGATAAGGCACGTAAACGTGAGATGCTATCACACCTTATCAAAGAAAACTCGTGGCAGCAGGTCCTTGTCTTTACCCGCACAAAACACGGAGCGAACCGTCTAAGCGAACAGCTTGACAAAGACGGCATCACATCTGCAGCGATTCACGGTAACAAAAGCCAAAATGCAAGAACAAAGGCCTTGTCTCAATTCAAAGATGGTTCTGTCCGTGTCTTGGTCGCGACGGATATCGCGGCACGCGGGATCGATATCGATCAGCTGTCCCAGGTCGTCAATTATGAGCTTCCGAACATCTCAGAAGATTATGTCCACCGTATCGGAAGAACAGGTCGCGCCGGTAATACGGGTCAAGCGGTCTCTTTGGTCTGTGTAGATGAGCATGAATACCTTAGAAATATCGAGTCATTGACCAAGAACAAGATCCCTCAGGTCCAGATCAAAGGATTTCTGCCTGATCCGTCTATCAAAGCTGAGCCTATTCAAAACGGCGGAGGCAGAGGCAGAAGAGGCGGAGGTGGCGGAAACTCCGGTTCACGCAATGCTTCAGGCGGCAGAGGAAACACCGGCGGCGGCAGAAGCAATGCCCAACGAAAAAGAGGTGAGAATGCCAATGGAAACAGCGCACGAAAACCAAGAGCCCGCGCAAGCCACAGAGACTAAAATCTAAAAGCCGTCTCTTTCTAAAAGAGCAGGCTGAGAGAAACTTTCCCTTTTTCATGATCCACGGAGATGACCTCGATCTGCGTGAGAAACTGGTTGATAGAGAGGACTTCAAGAGGATGGGAGATACGTTTTGTACTCATCTTTGAGATATGGATCATCCCGTCATTCTTCAAACCAATATCCACAAAGGCTCCGAAGTCTGCAATATTGCGGACAACTCCGGAGACAATACTTCCTTCTTTGAGCATCTTGATATCAGTAATACCTTCTTTGAAGGGGATAGGCGGAAGCTCTTCACGCGGGTCAAAACCCGGTTTCTGAAGCTCTTTGATAATGTCCTGGAGGGTCTCTCTTCCCACGTTCATCTCTTTGGCCAAAAGAGCAGTATCTGCATTGTTTAAGTCTATGTCTTTGAGTTGTGAGGCGATCTTGTAAGACTCGGGATGAATACCGCTGTTGTCAAAGACAGAGTCGCCTTCTTTGATACGGATAAAACCAGCGGCCTGCTCATAGGCTTTGGCTCCGAGCCCCTTGACCTTTAAGAGTTGGGATTTGGAGGTGAAGTTTCCATATTCCTCTTTGAACGCAATGATGTTGTGCGCTATTTTTGAGCCGATCCCTGCCACATACGAAAGCAGTACGGCAGAAGCGGAGTTGATGTCTACTCCCACACGATTAACGAGGTCTTGGGTGACATCGCCAAGCTTCTTCTCAAGAAGTTTTTGGTCGACATCATGCTGATATTGGCCGATACCCAAAGACTTGGGGTCTATCTTGACTAGGGCGGCCATGGGGTCACGCAGCCGCTGCGCTATGGAGATCGCTCCGCGTATGGTCACGTCGAGATCAGGATACTCTTGTGCCGCCAGTTTTGAAGCTGAATAGACAGAGGCACCCGCTTCAGAGACCACTGTATAGTTCAGCCCGGCTTTTTCTTCTGCATTTAAACGGGAAAAAAAAGCCTGCGTCTCCCGTGAAGCTGTACCGTTTCCTATGGCAACGGCTTTGATATCATACTTTTGTGCAAGGTCAAGCACTTTTTTCTTTGCACTTTCATAATCGTTTTTTGGCTCCGTCGGATAGATCACCGCATGTTCAAGGTAGGTCCCGTTCTCATCGATAACGGCAAGCTTGCACCCTGATCTGAAAGCAGGATCGACCCCAAGGATAACCCGTTTTGTCACTGGCGGTGTCATCAAAAGCTGGTTAAGGTTCTTTCCAAAGACATTGATGGCTGCAAGGTCTGCCTTTTCTTTTAACTCAGACTGTACCTCTCTTTCAAGAGAAGGAAGCAAAAGCCGCTTTAGACCGTCTTTGTATGCCTCAAATAGAAGCGTATGCGAAGTGGATGCATTGCGGGGTATCTTGTAGGTCTTGATATTCTCTTCAATCCGATCCGTATCAATACTTATCTTTACCGAGAGCTCTTTCTCTTTGACAGCACGCATGATGGCAAGGTAGCGGTGCGATGGAATATAGGCTACTTTTTCAGCATGCCCGGCGAGCTGGGTATAGAGTCCTTTTTCATTATATCCCTTGGCTTTTTTGACCTCCAAGACGCCAAAACGCAGCATCGTGTTTCGGATGGCTTCCCTCTCTCGCGGCAAGTCGGCATATCTCTCAGCGAGAATATCCTGAGCTCCTTTAATCGCCTCATCGACATCAGTGATATTCCCTTTGACAAAGCTCTTTGCCTTTAGCCTAAACTCGCTGTGAGAAAGCCTTGCTCCTTCAAGGATGTTCGCAAGAGGTGTCAGTCCATTGGCGATGGCTGTGGCAGAACGTGAGCTCTTTTTCTCTTTGTAGGGACGGTAGATGTCTTCGAGTGAACGTAAGCTCTCGGCCTGCTCGATACTCTTTTTAAGCGCCTCGCTCAAAACAGAACGTTCGGAAATCAGCCTTTGTATCTCTTCTTTGCGTTCGAGCAGTTTTTTAGAACTGAGATAGAGCGTCTCAAACTCCCGCAAGGTCTCATCGCTCGCTCCGCCTGTCATCTC
>JBFEXN010000107.1:0-5763 GCA_041562655.1 Sulfurimonadaceae bacterium | reverse complement strand
AGAGACACTCTTATAATGGGTTATTTTATAGGGATATTGATCTTTTTGGAGTCTTCTATCACAGCTCTGGTCGTTGGAACATTGACCAAGCCTTTGGCCAAGTGTTATAAGATATCGCATGAGAAGTTGGCCTACCTGTGCGATTGTACCTCTTCGCCGGTATGTTCCCTCTTTCCGTTCAATGGCTGGGGCGCTTTGCTTTTG
The DNA here is from genome assembly GCA_041562655.1 of Sulfurimonadaceae bacterium. Classification (GTDB taxonomy): domain Bacteria; phylum Campylobacterota; class Campylobacteria; order Campylobacterales; family Sulfurimonadaceae. The sequence continues at coordinate 5,559 of JBFEXN010000107.1, read as the reverse complement.
GGGCTGATAGGTGTACAGATTACACAGGGTGTTATCGTAGGGAACAAGCTCTCTTTATTGGTGTATGCGATCCCATTGAACTTTTACGCCATCGTCACGATGTTGATGCTTTTTTATATTATTTATACAGATAAAGATTTTGGCCCGATGAAAAAAGCCGAGGCAAAGGCACAAGAGAACAATATAGATTGTGAGACGGAGTATATCCACAGCAGTACCAGTATGAAAGCGATGTTCTACCCAATTATGGTGATGCTTCTATCCGTCCCTGTTCTTTTATATCTTAGCGGCAATGGGAATATACTGGAAGGGAGTGGTTCAAGTTCTATATTTTATGCTGTCCTTGTCACCCTTGTCTTTATATTTGTCTACTACACTTTGACGAAGGTGATGTCGGTAGAAAGATATTATAAAGAGCTCAAGGTCGGTGCAGGTAATATGGTAGGTATAGGTGCCATCTTGCTTTTGGCCTTTAGCCTGGGTGAAGTGACCGTGGAGATGAGAACAGGGCCTTATCTGGCCTCATTGGTCGAGGGGATGTTAAATCCTTCCTATCTTGCGGGGCTGATCTTCGTGGTGGCCGCTTTGATATCTTTTTCGACCGGGACTTCATGGGGTACGTTCAGTATTATGATCCCCATCGCCTTGCCAATGGCGGCTATTTTAGATGCCGACCTCTCTCTTGTCATCGCGGCTGTTATCTCGGGAGGCGTTTTTGGAGATCACTGTTCACCTATCTCGGATACTACTATCATCTCCTCAATGGCTGCGGAGTGTGATCATATCGAGCATGTCCGGACTCAACTCCCTTATGCCATGCTGAGTGGAATCATCTCTTTAGGCTTATTTATGGTTTTTGGGATATTATTATAGATACAATCATATTAGGAGTCCTGAATGAAGTTAATGACATCCATCATATTGGCAACGGCTCTGTGTACAGGTACACTTTACGCTGACAAACCTTCCCATGCAGGTAAGGGAAAATCAAAAGAGCATAAAAAACATAAAAAGCACAAAAGAGATAAACACGAGAGGCATTTTTCTTCGAGGGAACAGGGAAATATTCAGTCGTATTATAGAAGTCTTCCACCTGGCTTAGCAAAAAAACTTAGACGTGGTGGTCAGCTTCCTGCAGGATGGCAGAAAAAAGTGAGCGTGGGCCAGCCGATACCTCATGAGTATCTTATGTATGCCAAGCCGGTTCCTAGAGAGTTGGAATACCAACTCTCAGCAGGACCGGTCGGTTCAAAAATCTTACAGCTTGCAGACAGGGTTGTCCGCATCGAGGCCGGAACGAATATGGTCTTAGACGCTATCAAGTTTTAAAACAACTTGATAGCCTATCTAAGGTATCTGCTGCTCAGAGCATTTGCCTAGAATATCTCTTCTTCAACAACTCTTTCAAGCTTTCTCATCGCATCATATAGAGCAAAATGCGCATCGTAGTAATTTACCTGTGTCTGTGCTAGAAAGCGTTGAGCATCCAACATTAGACTTGTGTGTGCAATATTGGCATCAAACTGGTTTTTTGTGATCCTAAAGTTTTCTCTTGCCTGTTCAAGTGCCTTGGCGGCAACTGTGATCTGATGTTGTGCAAGAGCATAGGTCTCGATCGCTTCTTCGAGTTGAAACTCCAGGCTCAGGTAGAGCGTGTTGAGACGTTCGTTACTTGCTCGTTCTTGCTGTAGAAGGGAGGCACGGTTTGCCTCATCCGCGCCACCCTGATACAGATTCCAGCTAAGATTGAGCGTCGCGGTACTTTGATCATGGGTCTGAAATGTCGCTCCGCCGTTGGGAATTGGATCAACCCCTGCTACCTGGTATTTGGCTTCGGCATCCACTTTGGGATAGTAGTTCGATGCAGCCGCTTCATAAGCGTAGCCATGTGCTCTTTTTTGTGCATTCAAGACCTTCAGTTCACTTCTGTTTCTTAACATCGTCTCCTTAAGAGAAGAGGTGGAAACCTCTTTTTTCTCTCCTGATACACCCTCGATGCTTTCCTCTTCATCAAGCTCATTCCCAAGCAGATGTTTCAGCTGAAAAAAGGCTATCTTTGTATTGCGTTTTGAACGTAATAGCGTCTGCTTTGCTGAGGAGAGCTCAACTTCGACTTGCAGATAATCATTTTTGGCAAAAAGACCCTGTTCAAAAAAGTTCTTGGCATCATCAAGCTGCTGTTTGAGAAGTCTGATTGTATCTTCTGCAAGGCTTATCTGCTGCTTGGAACGAAGATAGTGGGTATATGCCAGATGGACTTGAAGTCTAAGATCGGCTTTCGCTGCATCATACGTATATTTGGCGATCTCTTGTTTCTGTTGACTTGTCTTGAGGTTGAAGGTATCGGCAAAGCCGTTAAAAAGGTTGTACCTCAAAGCGGCGTCTGCACTGGAAGCCGAGTTGGACCCAACAAAGTTTTTTTGTGAAAACTTGCTGTAGCCGTAAGAGAGGTCAAGGCTTGGTTTAAAACCGGACCAAGCAACATTCGTCTCCTCTTTGGAGGCTTGAAAAAGGAAGGCCTTCTCTTTCAGATTTGGATTGTTGTTCATGGCTCTGCTGAGGGCTTCATCTATGTTAAGCGCAAAGAGCGAGAGACTTGTCAAAGAGATCAGAATTACTCTATACATTTTCTCTCCTTGGTTTTTCAAACCCAATGACAAAAAGCAGCAGCGCCGGAATCACAAACAGAGTGAAGAGTGTTGAAAAGGCAAGCCCGCCTGTGATGACAGAGCCAAGTCCCCTGTAAAACTCGGATCCTGGTCCCGGTGCTAAGATGAGCGGTAACATACCAAACAAGGATGTCAATGTGCTCATAAATATCGGGCGTAAACGACTGTGTGTCGCTTCGATGACAGCTTCTTTATGCTCCATGGCGTGATGACGTATCAGGTTAAGACTCTGGTGGACGATCAAAATGGCATTATTGACGACAATGCCGATAAGGATAACAAAACCGAGCATGGTTAATATGTCCAGAGCTTGGGGTGCAATAAAGTTGTTTGTCACACTCAGGCCGATAAAACCACCTGCGGCAGCAAGAGGAAGGGTGATCATGATGACAAGCGGATAGAAGAAGTTTCCAAAGAGTGCCGCCATGAGGAGATAGGTGATGATCACGGCAAGGATAAGGTTCCACTTCATGCTGGAGATAGTATATAGCAGTTTGTCTGCTGTACCGGTCAATTGGATCTTCACATTCTCATTATTGATCTGGGGCAATATCTTTGTCTCAATGGTCTCGATCGCCTCTTGTACGGTCATCTCTTTTGGCGGGGTGACTTGAAGAGTAAAGGTGCGTTTTCCGTTTAGATGGCGAATAACACTGATGCTGTTTGTACGGTTAAGAGATGAGAGTGAATCGAAGGTCACTAGATCACCTGATGGGGTTGCGACGAGAGCATGATAGAGTTCTTCTGGCGTAGAGATGTCGGTCTGGTCGGCTTTTAGGATAAGATCTATCTTTTTCTTTCCGTTGACCTTAAACTCCGATATCTTACGTCCATCCATCAACACATCGGCAATTATCCCTAAGGCACGAGCGTCCAGACCGACAGCATTAAGACGCTCATGATCAGGGATAATACGTACTTCTGGAAAGAGAAGTTCAATGGAAGGTTCCGGTCTGATCTGGGCCCCTTTGATTGTCTTGTGCAGGGTAGCAAAGAGCTGGCCGGCAATGCCTGCCAACTCTTCAATAGACTCACCGCTGATATCGATATTGACAGCACGCCCCTTGCCTAAACCACGTTCAAACACACCTGCTTGTTTGGAGATACCAAAGATACCGGGATATGAGTTGGCAACTTTTTTAAATATTGGAATAAGTTCTGCCGCACGGCTTGGGTCTTCTGTAAGAGCGCCAAAGAGCATAAAGTCACCGCCAAATATGTAAAAGACGCGTTTTAGTTGAGGATACCCGTCTACATCAGCCTTGGTATATTTTTCAAGTTTTTTGTAGATGTCCTCTCCGATAGCCTTTCCCTCTTCATAAGAGAGCCCCGGAGGCGGTACCATGATATTGAAGATAAGGTTTCGATTGCCCTGAGGGAGGTACTCCATTTTTGGAAAGAGTATCCATACGCTTGATACTGAGAAAAAGACCAAGACAAGTACGGTCATGATCTGATGCGTCTTACTTTTGAGCGCCCAGTGCACCAATGCCATGATCTTTCTATTGATCGTGTGTCCAAAGGAGACAATAGAGGACTCTTTGTCCTTGAATTGATGTGTATCATGAGCTGAGAATAGCATCAATCGATTCCATAGCATAGGAATGACAGAGATGGAGACAAAGAGCGAGAAACTCACTGCTGCAGTCACGGCAATAGCAATATCCTTAAAAAGCTGCCCGGCCTCGTTTTCCAAAAAGATGATCGGCAGGAAAACAGCGATAGTCGTCAGGGCTGATGCTATAAGGGCCCCCCATACTTCCATCGTCCCGTCATAGGCAGCATCATAGAACTTTTTACCCATCTTCTTGTGACGATCAATGTTTTCCAAAACGACAATGGCACTATCGACTAACATCCCGACAGAGAAGGATATCCCGGCAAGAGAGATCGTGTTCAGGGTTCTTCCTAGAAGGTCCAAGATAATAAAGGTAGAGATAATACTGATAGGAATGGCAAGCGTTATTACAGTAGTGGAAGAGATGGCACGTAAAAAGATCAATAGGACGATGATCGCCAAGATCCCGCCGACCAAGATGTTTTGCTGGACCAGATCGATGGAGCCTTGAATATAGTCACGCTTGTCATTAAGCCAGCGGATCTCAAGCCCCATCTGTTTGAGCTGTGTCTCGTTGATATGCCTGACCATGGCTTCGACATCGTCTGTTAGTTTAACGATATTGGCATTGGTCTCAGGCTTGACACCGATGACGATCCCTTTGATCCCATCGACAAGAGAGATGGAGCTCTTTTTGGCATAACCATAACGTACATCGGCGATTTCTCCCAGATGTATCTCTTGTTGTCCATTTGAGATCAGGATAAGTTTTTTAATATCTTGTGGGGTCCGGTATTGAGAAGTAGTCCGGATGCGATATGAACGGCGTGCGATATCCATCGAGCCTGCTGAGACATCGATGTTGTTGCGTTGTATGATGGAGATTATCTTATCGATACTTAGGCCATATGCTGCCATCTTGTGTGTATTTAGGATGACTTGCATCTCGTCAGGGGTACCACTTCGCATAAAGAGTTCCGCGACACCAGGGATACGTTCATAATGCTCACGAACCTCATTTTCTGCATAGGTGAGATAGTGATCGATATCGATCGGATTTCCTTCAACTGTCTGTAGCATGGTCCAGATAACGGGTGAAGCAGTCTCTCCTGTCGCTTTGATAACGGGCTTTAAAACATTTTCCGGATAGGTGTCTACTTCATTAAGTTTATTGGAAACATCCAGTATGGCTTTGTTGATATCTGTTCCCAATGTAAAGGTCAAGGTCAGTGAACCTCGGTTGTCACGTGATTTTGATTCGTATTCTTCCAGGCCTGGAGTGTTTTTCAGGACAAGCTCCTGTTCCTGGATGATATCACGTTCGATCTCTTT
>JBFEXN010000106.1:0-5802 GCA_041562655.1 Sulfurimonadaceae bacterium | reverse complement strand
CTCTCCGTTTTTTACGTTATCGACTTTTTTTGCAGACAAGATTGAGGGAAAGACCGCACTCTTGGTCCTGGTTCAGGATAATTACCTAAGCCTTTGTGTCTTTTCAAAAGGAGAACTTCTCTTTGCCAATCATTATGCGACGGCAGATGCGATTGAAGATGAAAAGATGAGTGAACATCTTGATGAAAGTGCTGAAGAGAGTCTTGGCTTTGACCTTGAGGATAATATATCGATCAACCTGGACGATCTGGACGCTTTGGATGAGTTGGACGCCCTTGATGATTTGGATAATCTGCAAGACCTTGACGACCTGGATGATCTCGATGATCTGGATGACCTGGAAGACTTTGAAGAGTCGTTGAACGACGCAGTGGAAGAGAGTGAAGTCGCTCTGGAAGAAGCAAAGACGAAGTATGACTCCAAGATCGATAATTTTTCTGATGACTACAAACGCTTCCAGTTGATCCAAGCTGCCCTGCATCATTTTTATAATGATGATAAATATGACAACCAGTTTGTTGAAGAGACTTACATTGCAGATGCTTGTGAAACAGGGCATGATTTGACCCGTTTCTTGGAAGAAGAACTTTTTGTTTCTGTGTTCAAACGCAGTATCGACCTTGAGAAAGAGATAGTCAATATCGCAATATCGGAGGCGAAATATGCGATATAGTTTTATCAAACCTCGAAAAAAGACGATCATCAGTCCGGAGTTCAAACTTCTGTTTTTCTTCTTCAGTATTACCATCGGTATGCTGTTTATGTCGTATTCGTATCTTAAAGTAAAGACCTTGATGTATAACAACACTATCGAAGAGCGTTTGGCAAAGGGTGAGACACTGCGTGTAAACATCGTCTCAATGCATGATGAGATAGCTTTTATAGAAGTCCAAAAACAGCATGCGGAAGGGATATATACATCAAATACCGTGTTAAAAGAGAGTATACATAACCTGTTTGACCTTGTTCCGGAAAAGATCACTCTGTCCCAGGCTCTCTTGAAAGAGAATGAATTAGAACTCTATGGCGTGACCCCAAGCAAAGAGGTGTATGAGTTTTTACTTCTTGCTCCTTTACGCTCGATCTTTCACCGCTCCTATACGAGTTATTATGCGATGCCTAACGGCTGGTACAGTTTTGTTTCAAAAAATTATCTTGACAGGGAGATAGCTGCACAGTGAAATTCCATATCAGCCGTCAAATGATCTATATCCTAGCCTTGGCTATCGTATTTCTTATCGTCGTCTTTGTCTTTGCCTTCGCTTTTTTGATACCTTCTGGAAAAGAGTATCGCATCGCACGTATGGAATCGAAGAAGGTCTCGTATCAGGTCGATACGATTCAGGCTGAGTACGACAAGGTGCATGAAAAATTAAAAGGACTGCAGGCAGAAAACCGTCACGCGATCAGTGCGTATAAGACTATCTTCAATCCTGAGCGTTTTAAAAAGATGCATGAGTCACATTTTGAGAGTTTCTCTTTATCTGAGCTTTCACAACATTCACAAGATGGGGAGTTCGCTGTTTACGAGGTAAACACCTCGTCATTGATCCATTCGCCTCAGGGTTTTTATGATTTCTTGGATGCGGTCAATAAAAGCGACAACATCATAGGAGTGAACTTTCCTATCCACTTTGAACGTGATGCCAACCTTATAAAATCATCCTTTACCATGCATGTCTACATCGCACGGAAGAAATCGGGTAAAGAGAATGAAGGCGAGGGGAGTGACAAAGAGGTAAGGCCTTAATTTATTGGGCACACCCAACGCTCTACACTCCTCTTTAAACCCTTTGTCCATCGTATCTTTTACATAGGGGGCGATATAATATATCCCCTTATCCAGAACAATCAGAAACTTCCGCCCTGCAATGATTTCATCTTTTGTTTTAAGCTCTTCTCGTTGTTGGGAATTCAAGATATACCCCTTAGACTTTAGGATCTTGTCTATATGGAAGATATCGCTTCGCTTATGGCCAGTCTCAAAAAAGAGAGTGAGTCCTTCTGCCTCGTGAATCTCGACCTCTCTGATCAATTCGGATACATCTTCTTGAAGGTATCTAAAGCTCTGCTTGATCCCTTCGGTGTTTTCCTTTAAAAGCTCGTTGACAATCTTATGACGAAAGTAGTTTCGTCGGTAGGAAAGATCGTCATTGCTCTCATCATGAAACCAATGGATCTTGTTGTCTCTAAGGTAGCTCAGGATTTCGCCTTTAGCGGTGTTGATAAGAGGGCGGGAGATTGTATAGCCGGATCTTGGTTCTTCTTCCTGCATGCCAAGCAATTCAGCACTGCCGGCTCCCTTGGACAGTTGCATCAGCATCCATTCAAGGCGGTCCTGAAGGTGATGGGCGGTAAGTAGATGTGTATACTCACCTTCGCGCATGACGCTTTCAAAAAAATCGTATCGCACTTTTCGGGCTTCATATTCGAAGTTCTGTTCTATCTTGTCAGCTTTTAAAAGGTGACACTTCAGAGAAAACCTTTGAGAGAGTTCTTGGGCGTATTGGACTTCCTCATCTGCCTGGGGACGTAGACCATAGTGTACGATTGCGATATCAAAGGGAACCTCATGCTCGATAAGAGTGAAGAACAAAGCAGTAGAGTCCGCGCCGCCGGAAAAGGCTAGGAGGGATCTTCCATTGCACAGGTTTTGGAGCTTTTCATAAGGTAAAAGACTCAAAGAAGTCCTTATGAGATCACAGTAGCTAGAAGTTTGTCACCGACTTTTTCGGTGATGCGGGCACGATAGACTTTTCCAAACTTGAGTATCGCGTCTTCGCCGAGCTCATTATCGTTGACATAGATCTCACCATCAATATCAGGTGTCCAGCCAAGTTCGCGCGCAGATAGAAGAAACTCATGCTCGTCGCTTTCACCATCGATGACAAGTTCGACCTCTTGGCCCACTCTTTTCTCTAGGCTCTTTTGCATGACCTCTTGAGCGATCTCCCCCATGATCTCAGCGCGCTCATCGATGACATCTTGTGAAAGCTTGTCTTGCATATCAAAAGCGGCTGTTCCTTCCTCATCGGAGTAAGCGAAGGTACTGATACGATCAAACCCGAAGTTACGTGCGAACTCACACATCTCTTCAAAGTCTTCTTTGGTCTCACCCGGATGACCTACAATAAAAGAGGTGCGTAAAAAAGCATTTGGCAGGCTCTTCATATATTCCAACTGTTCAATGGTCTTCTCTTTTCCAAAACCGCGTTTCATAAGCTTTAACATCTTGTCTGAGATATGTTGTATTGGCATGTCAAAATAGTTATGAAAGACAGGTGACTTGGCAATCTCGCCAAGGAGCTTGAGGCTTGCCGTGGTAGGATATAGATAAAGCAGTCTGGCTGAGCGAACACCTTCGATAAGCTCGATGCGTTTGATCAGATGAATAAGGCCGTCTTTGACGTTTTTGTCCCTTAGGTAGGAGCTTGAATCCTGGGAGATGAAAGAGAAGTCATAATAGCCTTGTCTAACCAGGGACTCGACCTCTTGTGCGACTATGTCAAGATCGCGGGAATTCAGTTTGCCCTTGAAGGAAGGAATGGCACAAAAACTACAGGTCTGATTACACCCCTCAGAAAACTTGATATAGGCATGGTACGTCGAACCTGTGATCACACGCTCTTCAGTCCCGATAAGATAAGTTGATTCTGAGAAGCGGCTCTGCTTGGCGGCAAGCAGAGTGTCAATTTGGTCGTAATCACCCACACCGGTAAAGATGTCGACCTCCTTCATCTCTTTTTGTAGGTCTTCTTTGTATCGTTCACTCAGACAACCTGCCATGACAAGTAAAGAGTCTTCCCGCCGCTGTTCATGGAGGTTAAGAACCGTATTGATACTCTCCTCTTTGGCGGCATCGATGAAACCACAGGTATTGACGATGATGACATCTGCCTCATCACTTGCATCTGTCATCTCAAAATCACGAAGTTTCCCGAGCATCACCTCTGTATCAACGAGGTTCTTGGTACAGCCAAGGGATACGATGTGAAGTTTTTTAACCGGTTTTTTTTCTGTGAATGTCATGTTCTTTTGCAAGAGGCTTCCTTAAATTAATTGATGCAATTATATCTAAGATAAGCCTATATTTTGGATAGGAGTTTAAACTAGCTGGGTTCGGTATCTTTTATTTAAAGACTTCCCATTTGTATCTGACCATCGGTGTCTCATCCAGATTGTCCCATTGACGTAAGGAAGCGTCATAGACTTTCAAGTCTTTAAAATGCATGACCCTGTTTAATATGTACCAGTTCATCGAAGCCTCAAGACCACCAGTGCAGTAGAGGACAACCTCTTTATCCTGGTCCAGCTCCAGTCCTTGATAAAATATCTCGTCCAGTTTAGTTTTCGAAGAGAGTACGCCATCTTCCTCGAAGCTGTTTTTCCAATCATTGCTCATAGCACCCTTGATATGGCCGTTTCTTCTAACACCTTTGCTGGTAAGCGTACCAAAATAGAAGATTGCGGGACGTGCCTCGACCATCGGAACTTGTCCAATCTTTGCTTTGACATAGTCCATATCGACAAGAATAGAGTCGTCCGGTTTGGCCTGAAAGTTCCCCTTTTTCGCCGCTTCCGCTTTTCTTGTCGTGGGATATTCATGATAGCTCCACTCCCCGAAGCCTCCGTCAAGTATAGCCACATCAGTAAAGCCGACACGCGCCATTGCAAGTGCGATATAGCTGGCCTTTAAGAGTCCGTATTTTTCGTTATGTTCATAAAGGATGACCTTAGAATCATCGTTGATGCCATAGCTTTGCATAAGCGTCTCGATCTGGGCAGGGGAATTCATGATTACATAGGTATCGACCTTGTGTCTCCACTGTTCTATTTGCGTTGAGAGGGCGTGTTCAATATGTCCATTGGCGTAAGCTTCGTTTGATCCGACGTCCAGGATAACAAGGTTCTTTTGTTTGCCGTTTTCATGCAGATCTTTAGCCGTGATAAACCCGTTGTCACCTAAGAGGGATAAAGACAGAGTGAACAATAAAATAAAAATTTTCATAGAGACCTTACAATATTTTTTTGTATTTTATTTTCTTACGACTTTGAGTGTGGTTAAGACAGGGCCTTTGCCTATAATCTTGTTTTAGCTGATACACAGGCAGTCCACACGCAGACAATATAATATGCAATAACAAGGAGATGTCATGCATGTTTTAAAAAAAGAGTCCTGGTCTATCAATGAAAATATGGTCACAGATGAGAAGATATATGATGACAGACGCCGTCTGATGAAGATAGCGGCTGTCACAGGAGCCGGAGCGCTTCTGCCTTCTTTACTCGAAGCCTCGAATTCCTATTCGGGAAAGAGTCTGTCCTTTAGCAAAAATGCGCAGTTTCAAGAGCTCTCATCGACTCCTTATGAAAAGATCGCGAGTTATAATAATTTTTATGAGTTTTCCCTTTCCAAAGACGGCCCTGCAAAATTGGCACACACCTTAAGACCCGAGCCCTGGACGATAGAGATCACCGGGGAGGTGCAGCGGCCGATGACTATTGATATGATGGATGTCATTGCTAGGTATCCACTGCAGGAGAGGATCTATCGTTTCCGCTGCGTAGAGGGTTGGTCAATGGTAGTACCGTGGATAGGGTTTGAGCTCTCTTATCTGCTGAAAAAAGCGGGATTGACTTCAAAATCAGAGTTTGTTCAGTTCCAGACAAAGCATGACCCGAAGATGTTTCCTGGGCAAAAAGATGAAGGTTTTTTTGGTAACATTCCCTTTCCTTATCTAGAAGGCTTACGCATCGACGAAGCGATGCATCCTCTTACGCTTTTAAGTGTGGGTTTATACG
>JBFEXN010000105.1:0-6250 GCA_041562655.1 Sulfurimonadaceae bacterium | reverse complement strand
TACTTGTTCTTTACCTATTTTCCAATTGATCCACAAAAGCCAAACAACAGCAAGGTCGATCATCACATCAGCAAAGTTAAAGACGGCAAAATCAAACCCACAATGCCAATAGACCATGTCAACGACACCTCCGTGGATAAAGCGGTCATATACATTTGACATACCGGCACCCACTAAGAGACCTACCGGGACTGCATAAGCTCTATTGTTTAAATAAAGCGTGTACATAACAACACCGCAGAGTAGTACAAGCTGTATCCATTTCAACCACTCTTTCAAAAAAGCCAACATGGAAAATGCTACGCCCTTGTTAAAGACCAAGATCAGATCTATACAATCGGTGTAATGACGGAACCCGTCTAAAAAAAGTTGTTTGATATTTTGATCAACGATAAAGACCCCTGCCATGGCAAGCGCCATTGGCCAAGCAAGTCTGAGGATGTTTTTAAGCCAGTGCTTTTGCAAAGAAGTCTTCCAGTTCGTTCATTTTCTCGTCCAGGACTTTAGCATCCTTACCTTCAAGCAGGATACGAAGCTTGTTCTCTGTCCCTGAGTAACGTATAAGATGACGCATATGGAGTTGCTCGACATCTTCCAAATGCTCTTTCAGCCCCGTTATTGCATCTAAAGGTCTTTTCTCTTTGATGTTCATGTTACGAAGCTGTTGCGGATACAGCGTGAATGGACGAAGTACCTCAGATGCTTGCTTTCCTGATTCCAAGACAATAGAGAGTATATTAAGAGCTGACATCAGGCCATCTCCGGTCTTGGCAAAATCGTGCAGAATAATATGACCGCTCTGCTCACCTCCGAAGTTGATGCCTTTTTCATTCATGATCTCAAGTACATGCTTGTCTCCGACGTCTGAACGGAAAAGCTCAAGTCCATTCTCCTTGAGATACTCTTCAAGGCCAAGGTTGCTCATCACTGTGGCGACGATTCCTCCACCTCTTAACATCTTCTTTTTATCTAAAGCCACACCCATGGCCCCAAGAAGTTGATCCCCATCGACTACTTCCCCTTTTTCATCTACGACGACAAGCCTGTCCGCATCTCCGTCCAAAGCGATTCCGATGTCTGCTCGGTACTTTATAACGGCTTGAGAGAGGTCTTTCGTGTGCAGTGCTCCACAATCTTCATTGATGTTAAAACCATCCGGCTTATCATGAATGACGATCACTTCGGCACCTAGCTCTTCCAGTACGGTCGGCCCAACCTTATAACCTGCTCCGTTTGCTGTGTCTAAGACAATACGCATACCTTGAAGCGTCAGCTCTTGAGGGAAAGAGTTCTTTAGCTGAACGATATAACGGCCTATCACGTCATCGATACGCTTGGCAAAACCTATTTCCTTACCAACAGCACACGAAGAGGTCATCAGCATCTTGTTGTGATAGATCGCCTCTATCTCTGCCTCTACTTCTGCAGAAAGCTTATCTCCGTGTGCATCGAAGAACTTGATACCATTATCATCATACGGATTATGCGAAGCGGAGATCATTATTCCGGCATCACAACGCATGTTCTCAGTTAAAAACGCTATCGCAGGAGTCGGCATAGGACCAATCTGGACTACATCATATCCGATCGCTGTCAAACCGCTTACAATGGCATTTTCGATCATATATCCGCTACGGCGTGTATCTTTACCCACAAGGATCTTTTTTGTCTTGGCATGTTGTTTAAAGTATATTCCTGCCGCAATCGCAACGTTCATCGCCTTGGTTGCATTCAAAAAACCGCCCGCCTGGCCGCGAACGCCGTCCGTACCAAATAACTTCATCTTCGCCCTTATAATTATGTATATAATATATTTAGTTGGCGTATTCTAACATCTCTTATCTTTTTTGCAGTTTTAAGAATAAAAAATGATTTTTCGTAATAAATATTTTCTGTTTATCAACTTATGTGCATCCTTAACTTAAATTTAATTATCTTTCAGGTAACATTCTACTCTTAAAAAAAATATAGGGCCGAATTAGAGCACCTATGAAGGAATTATTGATATGGCTAACCATAAATCATCAGTAAAACGTGTTCGTCAAACTATTAAAAAGACTGAACGTAACCGTTTCTACCGCACTCGTCTTAAAAACATCGTTAAAGACGTTCGTTCTGCAATCGACGCAGGGAATAAAGAAGAAGCTTCTGCAGCACTTAAAGTTGCTAACCAGCAAATTCATAAATTCGTAAGCAAAGGTATCTTGAAAAAAGAGACTGCTGCTCGTAAAGTAAGTCGTTTACACACTGCTGTTAACGCAATCGCTTAATTTTACATAACAATTAAGCCAAGTGCTCAATGCACTGGTGGTGTGAGGTAGTGTGCTATTTGATAGCCAAACATGTTTCCTTCCACATTACCTCTTCACCGTGCTGGCCCCAGGGGCTTAGCCACATTTATCCATGATATTGGAGCTCCCATGTTAGAATCAAAACTCAACCCATTTATTGATCGTTATAATGAACTTACTGAACTTCTTAGTTCTCCAGACGTTACATCTGATATCAAAAAAATGACAGAACTTTCCAAAGAACAGTCCAACCTGCTCCCTATCGTCGAAAAAGCAAAAGAGTATAAAAAACTGATCCAAGAGATCGCAGACAACAAAGAGATGCTAGGTGATCCCGAGATGGATGAGTTGGCAAAAGAAGAACTCAAAGAACTTGAGCCAAAGATACCTCTTGTCGAAGAAGAGCTAAAAGCGCTTCTTGTACCGCAAGACCCTAATGATGACAGAAATATTTTTCTTGAGATGCGCGCCGGTGCCGGTGGGGATGAGGCAGCGATCTTTGTCGGAAACCTTTTTACCGCATATACGCGTTACGCCGAGCTCAAGGGATGGAAGATAGAGATCATGTCTTCATCCGATGGAGACGCCGGTGGCTTCAAAGAGATGATCGCACTGATCAAAGGCGAGAAGGTATACTCTTACCTGAAACATGAATCAGGAACGCACCGTGTACAACGTGTTCCACAGACAGAGTCTCAAGGACGTGTTCACACCTCTGCGATCACCGTTGCCATCATGCCAGAAGTCGATGATGTAGAGATTGAAATCAATCCAAATGACCTTAAGATCGACGTTATGCGTTCATCCGGATGTGGTGGTCAATCTGTTAACACGACCGATTCAGCTGTCCGTATCACGCACTTGCCTACAGGTCTTGTCGTGACCAATCAAGATCAGAAATCTCAGCATAAGAACAAAGACAAGGCGATGAAAGTCTTAAAAGCCCGTCTTTACGATCTAGAGATGCAAGAGAAGATGGCTGCCGATGGAGCTGCACGTAAGGAGCAAGTCGGTACCGGGGATAGATCTGGCCGTATCCGTACCTATAACTACCCGCAAAACCGTATCTCTGATCACCGTATCAACCTGACGCTTTATCGTCTTAATGAGATCCTTAACGGCGGCCTTATGGATGAGATCATCGAACCTCTTCAAGCCCACTATCAAGCAGAAAAGATAAAAGCAGCTGGCCTCTAAAGCTGCACTCTTCCTAAGCCAAGCAGGCTTTCTTGTCATAAACATTTCTTATTTCTGAGACTCTTAGGTATAATGGTGAATATTTAGCCACAGGAGCTCTCGTGAAAAAAAACTTATTCCTCTTTCCATTTTTATTAGTTTCTTCGCTTTACGCTGAGGAAATCACCTATTTTGAGGTCAAAGATGTCAAAAGTTACGATGTCTTGAACATACGTGAAAAGGCAGATCATACTTCTAAAAAGATTTCCGGTATCGCTCACAACGCACAATGTGTCGTCAGTTATGGATGCGGAAAAGACATCACTCTTGAAGCGATGGGGAATATGCACGAGGAGGAGATAAGACTCTTTTTAAACCAGTCAAAAGAGAACTGGTGCTACATCACTTACCAAGACAAAGTAGGCTGGGTCAACAAAAAATTCCTAAAGAAGAGTACCGGAGAATGCAAGTAGATCTCTTCACCAGGGGTGAAGACCTTGCATAAACGTCCTTACAGACGTCCCTGTTTCCACTTTTCTCTGCTACCCTTTGACTGCTCTTCATAAAAGCCCTTCAACAGATGCTTCCCTTCTGTAGTAATAACCCCTTGAAAGATATTTTTCCCATCAAGCGTACCGCTGAACACACCCTCTACATCTTCGCTCGAAGACGTGATAAAACCATACAGGTCAAACCCGGTCGTCGGGATCATACAGTTGATGTACTCTGTTCCTGAAGTAGCGTCTTCTATTGTCTCCGAATTACAATCAAACCTGATCAGTTTTTTCGCTTTGAACTGCAATGAAGCACCGATGAATCGTTCCGCATTGCTTGTATACTCATGCGCAAAAACGAAGCCCTCTACCGGCCGGGAAGCATAGTTCTCTCCCATGCAATACTTGACCTTCAAGTCACCATTTTTCATCTTGCCAAGCTCTATACAGTCGATGCTTTGATCAATAAAGCCATTGTGTAAAAATATATAATCATCACTTGTATACGTGACATAATCGCCCTTGCTTATCGGGGAACATCCCAAAATCGCCAAAGCGCCTAGTATCATCATTAACATCTTTGTTTTCACTCAGACCCCTTGCTTTCAGCGTATTTGTTATCTATCTCTTTATCTTGACAGTTTAACAAAAGCACCTAAATATTACTTCTCATACAACATAAAATTATGAAATTTCGTCTCTTTGATATGACTTAAACAGCTTAAGGTGTCTTTTGATTACTTTATATATAATTCTGCATATTAAACACGCAAATACACTCGATATTTATCGTAGATAAAAGGCACGACAGATGAAGAACATTGAACTTCTCGTAGATGACGATTTTTATGAAGAACTCTTGAAAATGCTTCCCAAAGACAAGGTCACCCTGTTAGATCAGACCTTCATAGACAATCGAAAAAAGTTTCATGACGAACTAAACAACTTCAAAAATGATGAGGCAGGCTATACCTCCTACTATGAGACGATGAAAGAGATGGACAACTGGATCAAACAGGAGTACCAATCATGAAAATCATCAACTCTTCACTCTACCAAGACCAGCTCAAAGCCATAATGGCACCCGTCTTGGAACATGACGTTCAAAATGCAAAAAGTTTCAAACTCTATCTGGACACTATCATCATCAACATGCCAAGCAAGGCAAGAAAATATAAGCGTTCCATCTACTTCGATGATGACAATATCAGAGACATAGAGCATCAAGGCTATATCATTCCCTTCTACATGGATGAGGCTAGTGCGACCTATGTCATCCTTGGAATAGTACAGACTCCTTAGCAGCCCACACAATTACCTCACGATTCTACGCCAAACTTCACCTAGGCAAGATTTTAAATCCTTGCCTCTAATATAAAATAACAGATAAGATTAAAGGGCGTCTCATCCTTCGTCATTATTGTTCCAATTGGTAACAAGCGGTAGAAGTTTAGATATCCATATCATCAAATTTAAATGAATATTTCAGTACACTACTTCCGTATGATTTTCATTATGCACCTACTGTGGTGCGAAAATTTATAAGTGAGTGTGTCAAAATATGCTCATGAATTTACGATTTGACGGGTGTTTATCCATGATCTCTTATCTGTTTCGACACGTAAAAAGAGATCATGGTTGCACCCACCAATATAAATGAAATCTAAACTAACCAAACTTAGAAAGGGAGTAACAATGAAGAATGAAAATTCTCAAACAGATTTAGAATTATCTAGCAATAATACAGAATCTAGCAGAAGAAGCTTTTTCAAAAAAACTGCTTCAATCGGTGCAGTCGCAGCTGCAACTGCATTAACAGCCAACGAAGCAACGTCTGCAGATGATCCATTAATTATGCACCACGTAAAATGGGGGCAAAAACTAGGAGATCCGGTAACGAAAAACCGTTACGGTATGCCATCTGAATATGAGCACAACAATGTCAGAAGAAATACCAAGCTTCTTGCTTCAGGAAACTTCCAAGCTTCAATCGCAGTAACTCCTATTCACGAATCAGAAGGTATCATTACACCAAATGGTCTTTTCTTCTCTCGTTGTCACGGTGGTGTTGCACATATCGATCCAAATGAATTCCGTTTGATGATCCACGGTGCTGAACTAGAAAGAGATATCATCCTTACTCTAGACGAGCTTAAGCGTTATCCTCGCGTAACTCGTACACACTTCATCGAATGTCCTGCTAACGGCGGACAAGAATGGCGTGGGCCTCAGTTTAACTCTTTACAGTTTGCTAAAGGCTTCATGAGCTCTGCTGAATGGACCGGTGTT
>JBFEXN010000104.1:0-6252 GCA_041562655.1 Sulfurimonadaceae bacterium | reverse complement strand
TGCGAGGGTCATTGCAGGTGCACGTTCAGCCTTGTTCTTACCGATTGAAGACCTTGGTCTGATTGTCGTTGATGAAGAACATGATGACAGTTACAAGGCGTCCTCACGCCCAAGATACCACGCTCGCGATATGGCAATATACTACGGCAGGTTATTAGACATTCCAGTCTTGCTAGGAAGTGCGACACCATCTCTGTCGTCGTATGTCAAATTCCCCCATGTACGCCTGAAGGGGGGACATTTTAAGCAGCGAAAGCGCTTTGTGTATGAACCGCATATAGAAGAGATTACGCCGATCATCGAGGAGGCTGTCATCAAGACAGTGGCAAAGAAAGAGCAGACAATGCTGTTTTTGCCTACTCGTGCGAACTTTAAATATATGATATGTGATCATTGCGGCTATACATACAAGTGTCCTTATTGTGATGTTGGGATGAGTCTGCATAAGTTTAGCCGCCGTGTAAAATGTCACTATTGCAATTTTCAAGAACCGATTCCTGAAAACTGTCCCGAATGTCAAGAGGGAATCTTGAAGACAAGCCGACTGGGTACAGCAGAGGCAGTTGAATATTTTCAAGAAAAATACCCTTCTCTTCGAGTGGGACAGTTTGATAGGGACATCATCACCACGCAAAAAAAACTAAAGACACTTCTATCATCGTTTAATGCAGGTGAGATAGACCTGCTTATAGGGACACAGATGCTGTCAAAGGGACACGATTATCATGATGTGACCTTGGCCGTGGTACAAGGTATAGACAATATTTTGCAGATGAGTGACTATAGGGCAAGAGAAAAAGCACTTTCCCTATTGATACAGATAGCCGGAAGAAGTGGAAGAAAGAAAGACGCAATCGTATTGATACAAAGTTTTTACAAGGAATTCTTTGATCCCTTTGTTGGCGCCTATGAAGCGTTCTTGGAAGAGGAAAAAGAGTTTAGAAAAGATCTGTACCCCCCATATAAGAAGTTGGCTCGATTGAGTTTTGCAGATAAAAAGTCACAAAATGCCAGTGACAAGATGAATGAAGTCTTGCAAAAACTCTATCAGATGCCAAGTGTCGAGATCGTTGGTCACGGTCCCTCTCCGATTGAAAAAATAGCAAATAAATTTCGTTTTCAGATCTTGCTACGAGCAGATAAGAGTACTGATTTGATCAGAGCGATAAAGGCGAGTAAAAACTCTTTATGTGAAGTTGATATGGACCCACTTGACTTTGTTTAGAACAACGTATGAAGCTCATTTTTACCTATAAAAAGATAAAATCACTTTATGATTAAACGTTATGAAACGAAGAAGATTTATGTTGGCGATGTGGCCGTAGGAGGAGACGCTCCTATCTCTGTACAATCGATGACATATTCTGAAACAGCTAATATCGCTGCTACGGTTGAACAGATAAATAGATTGCATTTCGCAGGATGTGATATTGTACGTGTGGCGGTACCCAATGAGGAAGACGCTTTAGCGCTCAAGTCGATCAAAGAGCAGATATCTTTACCACTTGTAGCCGATATCCATTTTAATTATAAGCTCGCTTTGATCGCTGCACAGAGTGTTGATTGTATCCGTATTAACCCTGGGAACATAGGTGAGAAATCTCGTGTAAAAGATATCGTTAAAGCGTGTCAGGAACGCAATATCCCCATTCGTATCGGCGTTAATGCTGGAAGTCTTGAAAAAGAGTTTGAGCAGCGTTACGGACAGACGGCTGAGGGAATGGTCGCTTCGGCAGAATATAATATTAAGTTTCTGGAAGATTTGGGCTTTGATGACATAAAAGTCTCATTGAAAGCCTCTGATGTCGGACGTACGGTTGACGCGTATAGAATGCTTCGTCCTAAAAACAGGTATCCTTTTCATCTGGGTGTCACAGAGGCAGGAACGATCTTTCACGCAACTATCAAAAGTTCGATAGGCTTGGGTGCCTTGCTCCTTGATGGTATCGGAGATACGATGCGTGTCTCAATCACCGGTGAACTTGAAGAAGAGATAAAGGTCGGTAAGGCGATCTTAAAAGATAGTGGCGCAGCAAAAGAGGGCCTGAATATCATCTCCTGTCCGACTTGTGGACGTATAGAGGCTGACCTGGTCAGCGCCGTAGGCGAGATAGAGGAGAAGACCAAGCATATTAAAGCTCCTTTGGACGTCTCTGTAATGGGATGTGTAGTCAACGCGATCGGAGAGGCCAAGCATGCAGATGTAGCTATAGCCTATGGCAAAGGTTCGGGTCTTGTCATGGTCAAGGGAGATGTCGTCGCACGATTAGATGAAAAAGATTTGGTAAAGCGTTTTATAGAAGAAGTCGAGAAAGCCGCAGAGGAAAGTAAATAATGGAAGAGACCCTTTATAATATTAATATCGAGCGTTCTGTTTTGAACTCGATCATCTTCGAGCCTTCTCAGTTCGAGGATGTCGAAGCAAAATTGAAAGTCGATGACTTTTATCTACCGGCACATCAAGAGATCTATACTTCAATGGTTGAGCTTCACCGTGAGTCACAGCCTATTGATGAGGAGTTCATCAAGAAACGTCTCAATGCGAAGAAGCGCTTTGATGAGGCTGTCATGCTTGATATCCTATCGTCAAACCCGATCTCAAACACCTTTGCTTATGTCAAAGAGATCAAAGATAAGGCTATTAAGCGTAAACTATTGACACTGACAACAGAGATCAAACGCGTTACTGTAGAAGAAGACCTTCCGAGCATGGAGGTGATCGATGTCGTAGAGAAAAAACTCTATGAGATCACACAGTCTAACGAGACGAATGACTTTAAAGATTCGAAGACAGTCACCTTTGAGACGATGGAGTACATCAAGGAGATGAAGGCACGGGGCAACTCCGTTCTTGTCGGTGTGGATACAGGGTTTGCCGAGTTGAACAAGATGACAACCGGTTTTGGTAAGGGAGATCTTATTATTATCGCTGCCCGTCCGGCTATGGGTAAGACTTCATTTGCATTGAATATCGTCTTGAACCAGCTGACGCACGGAAATGGTGTGGCCTTCTTCTCTCTTGAGATGCCGGCTGAACAGTTGATGCTGCGTCTTCTTTCTGCACATACCTCGATCTTTTTGCAGAAACTTCGTGTTGGTGATTTGAACGATGAAGAGTGGTCTAGATTAAATGCAAGTTTGGAGATGATGAACAATGCGAAACTCTTTGTAGATGATGGTGCCGGGGTTACCATCAATCAACTGCGCTCCAAGCTTCGCAAACTAAAATCACAACATCCCGAGATCCAGATGGCCGTTATTGACTACCTGCAGATCATGCAGACGGCAGGACGTGACAGGCAAGCAGAAGTCTCGGAAATATCACGTGGACTCAAGATGCTTGCCCGTGAACTCGAGATGCCTATTATCGCACTTTCTCAGTTAAACCGTGGGGTAGAGGGACGTAATGATAAACGTCCAATGCTCTCAGATATCCGTGAGTCGGGTGCTATTGAGCAGGATGCGGATATCATTATGTTTGTTTATAGAGATGATGTCTATCTGTATAAAGAAGAGAAAGAACGTGAGAAAGCTGCAAAAGCTGAAGGTAAAGAGTTTACGCCTACCTATGTTGAAAAAGAAGAAGAAGAGGCCGAGATCATTATCGGTAAACAACGTAATGGTCCTACGGGCCATGTCAAACTCGTATTCCAGAAAAAGTTAACACGATTTGTTGACGCTCCGGCCTTTGGCGGTGTTGAAATCTCATTTGAGAATGTTCAGGCTACAGAAGCGCATATGGAAGTCGGCAATGAAAGCGTCTCCCTCCCTCCTATCTAATCCAAGAATATTTACTTCCTGGAGGCAGATGAGCCTTGCCCTAGGTCTTCTTTTTATCATCTTTTGTGCTTCACTTCTGTTCAAGTATAATACATACAAGAGAGTCAGCGAGTTTAATGATTATACGTCCAGAGTTTGGGTTGAAAAGCAATACATGAAAGGCACGTACTGGGTCTTAAAACTCCAAAGCACTGAGGGCTTCTTTTTCTATACGACGAGCAGGGATGACCTGAAGGAGTTGGATGGATATTATCTAAAGGTCAAGATCTTCACCGAAGGCCTGGATTTTATCTCGTTCCTAAAAGGTTTTTATGCGCCGAGTGTTTTGTTGTCCAGGGAACAACTAAGACAAGAGCGCTATCTTCTGATGGATAAGCTCACAGAGATACATCAAGACCGGATCCTTTCACTGTTTCAAGCACTTTTCTTTGCAGGCCCCCTTGACAAATTTACTCGCGATCAGCTCTCTGCCTTGGGCATCAATCATCTTTTGGCGATCAGTGGATTTCATCTTGGTGTACTGGGATTTATTTTGTTCTTTTTATTCAAAGCAGTTTACCGACCCGTGCAAGAGAGGTTTTTTCCTTATCGAAATGCACATAGGGATATCTCTGTCGTTGTATTGACGGTCCTGTTTTTATATCTGTGTTTTTTGAATCTTGTACCCTCTCTTTTACGGGCTTTTGCCATGAGCGCATTTGCCTATATTATCTATGACCGGGGAGTGAAGGTACTCTCTTTTTCATCTTTGTTGATCGTCGTGATATTTTTGATCGCCATCTGGCCAACGTTACTGTTTACTTTGGGATTTTGGTTGTCTGTTGCAGGCGTGTTTTACATCTTTTTGTTTCTGCACCATATGAGTGGATTAAAAGCATGGCAGAGTTTTGTCTTATTACATCTGTGGGTCTATTTGGCGATGCTACCGATCGTGCATCTCTTTTTCGGTACCTTTTCACTCTATCAACTTTATTCACCACTATTGACAATGTTGTTTATACTCTTTTATCCTGTAGAGCTTTTGTTACATCTTATCGTTCGAGGTGATCTTCTTGATCCAGTCTTATACTATCTATTACACCTACCGATCAAGACGATTGAAATATTTTTACCCCTGTGGAGTTTCGTTGGCTACCTCGTCTTCAGCATTTTGGCTGTTTTCCATAAGTCCTTTTTCATTCTCGTATTCCTCTTCGACTTGGGCCTCTTGGGCTACTTTCTCTATCGTATAACAGAGTTTTAGGCCATAGATAAAGATGATCCACGAAAGATAGATCCATAAAAAGAAGAATATCAGTGTTGAGAATGAGCCATAAATTGTGGCATAGGTCTTATTTTGAAGGACATAAGAGATAAAGCCTATCTTTGCAAGATACCAGGTAAGGGAGACCGCGAATGAGCTGATGCCGGCAGCGCGATTTGAGATATTGACATTGGCAGATATCTTATAGATCAGAAAGAAAAGTGTCCAGATGATGAGGTAGGGGAAAAGCTCCAATATGTTTAAGGCCGCGGTGAGTTCATTGGCACCAAGTATGGTCTGGAGTTCATTAGAAAGATAGAATGAAAAAACCAATGCTATCGGGGTTAATGTGACAAGCGTCCAATAGGTTGTCAGTGACTCCCAAAAACCACGGGGCTTTGTCTTGAATATCTTGTTGACGATGTATTCGAAGTTTTGAAAAAAGAGCATCGATGAGACGATGACAGAGACAATCCCGATGATGCTGAGTTTCATGGAATTTTGCATAAAGCTGTCGATAAAGGCTGAAAAAGCATCTGATGAGACAGGGAGTATATTGTCCATGATAAAAGATTTTATGTTACTGTAAAAGGCGTCAAAACTTGTCAAAGAAGTCGATATCGACAAGACTATCAGCATGACAGGTACAAGTGTAAACAGTGTATAAAAACTAAGACTTGAGGCATAGAAAGTGATGTCTTTATCAAACAAAGAGGTGAAATAGGTACGTATTACCCTATAGGATAGTTTGATGTTTTTGAGCTTGATCATCAGGGTCCTTTATAAAAAAGGACTATTATATCAGAAGAAAAGAAATACTTATCATTCCCTCTTTGAGAAAGTTTTACCTGATTATTTCAGTCCCATCTTGTGAGGGTTCAGAATATTATTCGGATCGAAGGCTTTTTTAATGGTGTTAAAAAGGTTCATCTCCTCCTCAGTAAAAGCCATATGCATATAAGGTGCTTTGGCGATACCTATACCATGCTCTCCGCTCAGGGTACCTCCAAGATCAACCGTCGCCTGAAAGACCTCTTCGATAGCTTGATAGGCGATCTTGACCTGTTCTGGGTCCGAACCATCAACCATGACATTGGTATGTACATTCCCATCACCGGTATGTCCGAAACACGGGATGTTGATATTGTACTTGTCTGCGATAGCATAGAACTTTTCTAGAAGTTCTGGCAATACAGCTCGAGGTACGGTGACATCCTCATTAAGTTTTT